>SLDH01000246.1 GCA_007125415.1 Roseovarius sp. | reverse complement strand
GGGCAATTCACATATCCTTTTGATCATCGGTGGCGGCATCGCGGCGTTCAAATCGCTCGATCTGATCCGCCGCCTGCGCGAGCGCGGCGCGAAGGTGACACCTGTGCTGACCCGGGCCGCCGAAGAGTTCGTGACGCCGCTTTCCGTCTCGGCGCTGGCCGGAAGGCGGGTCTTTCGGGATCTGTTTGATCTCACCGACGAGGCCGAGATGGGCCATATCGAATTGAGCCGCGCGGCGGATCTGATCACCGTGGCCCCGGCCACCGCCGATCTGATGGCGAAGCTGGCGCATGGCCATGCCGATGATCTCGCCTCGACGGTGCTGTTGGCCACGGACAAGCCGGTGCTGATTGCGCCCGCGATGAATGTGCGGATGTGGTATCATTCCGCGACACAGCGTAATCTTGCAACGCTGCAGGCCGATGGGGTGCGCACCGTCGGGCCAAACGAGGGCGACATGGCCTGTGGCGAATTTGGCCCCGGGCGCATGGCCGAGCCTCTGGAAATCGTCGCTGCCATCGAGACCACTCTTTCGAAAGGGCCCTTGCAGGGGCGACGTATTCTCGTCACCTCGGGGCCCACACATGAGCCCATCGATCCTGTGCGCTATATCGCCAACCGATCATCCGGAGCACAAGGTACGGCCATCGCGCGGGCGCTCACCGCGCTGGGGGCACAGGTCGTTTTCGTCACCGGGCCCGCGGAGACGCCACCGCCCTCAGCCGCAGAGGTCATCAGGGTCGAGACAGCGCAGCAGATGCTGGAGGCTGTCGAGGACGCGCTGCCCTGTGATGCAGCCGTTTTCGCGGCGGCGGTGGCGGATTGGCGCGTGACGCAGGCCGCCGGTCAGAAGATGAAAAAACAGGGGCGCGGCCTGCCGGCTCTCCAGTTCACGGAAAATCCGGATATACTGACGGCCGTCGCGCAACGAAAGGCGGGGCGCCCCGCCCTCGTTGTCGGATTTGCGGCCGAGACCGAAGACGTGATCGCCCATGCCACGGCGAAGCGCGCGCGCAAGGGCTGTGACTGGATCGTCGCGAACGATGTGAGTTCTGCGACCGGGATCATGGGCGGCTCCGAGAATGCGGTCACGCTGATCAGCGAGGCCGGTGCGGAAAGCTGGCCGCGCATGTCGAAAGAGGCTGTCGCTGGCAAGCTGGCCCGACGGATCGCCCGGGCGCTGACGTGAGGATTTGAGTATTTTTGGCAAAATGAAGCGAGGGATGATGCAGAGTGTTGCGTGCCTCTGGGATGAAGACGCCGATACGACGCTGGGCCTGCCGAGCTATGCGAGTGCCGGGGCGGCGGGGGCCGATCTACGGGCGAATTTTCCGGCCGCGCAGCGGGAAGGCGTGTTCTTGCAAGCCGGTGCACGCCTGCTGGTGCCAACGGGTCTGCGGCTTGCGTTGCCCGAGGGGTGCGAGGCGCAGGTGCGGCCCCGGTCGGGGCTGGCGCTTCGGCATGGGGTGACGGTGCTCAACAGCCCCGGGACGATCGATGCCGATTACCGGGGGGCAGTTTCGGTGATACTGCATAACCTGGGGGACGAAGCGTTTCACATCGCCCATGGGGCGCGCATCGCGCAGTTGATTATCGCTCCGGTAATGCGCGCTTCCTTCGCGCTTGTGTCTGAGCTCGAGGCGACGCCGCGCGGGGCAGGGGGCTTTGGCTCCACCGGGGGGATCTGATGGCTCTGGTGGTGCTGATTGCGGCGGGGCTTTGGGGGCTTGGAGCGGTGATGGGCGCGCCCCATCGCATGCGCTGGACGCTGATCTTCATTCTATGGCTGGCGGTGGTGGCCCTGCACCTGACCTTGCCTGCGGATAATCCGCTCCGGCTGGCGACCGGGGAGAGCCATGAGCCGTGGCTCTTGCTGGGGGGCATGGCGGCGCTGGTGCTGGCCTATGGCACGGTCTTGCGCCGATTGCGCCGACGTGTGGAAGTGAATGCGGCGCCGCCGGAGGCGGCACAACGCGGCACCTTTTCGGAGGTGGAACTGGAGCGCTATGCGCGGCATATGGTCCTGCGCGAGATCGGCGGGCCCGGCCAGAAACGGCTGAAGGAGGCGCGGGTCCTGGTGGTCGGGGCGGGCGGGCTCGGCTCGCCTGCGCTGATGTATCTCGCGGCCTCAGGTGTGGGCACGCTGGGGATCATCGACGATGACACGGTCGATCTGTCGAACCTGCAGCGGCAGATCATCCATAGTGACGCGCGCATACACATGCCGAAGGTGCATTCGGCGGCAGATGGCATCCGGGAGATCAACCCGCATGTCAGAGTGCGCCCCTATGCGCGGCGGCTCACCGAAGCGCTGGCATCGGAACTCTTCGCCGATTACGATCTGATCCTCGACGGCACGGATAATTTCGAGACGCGCTATCTGGCCAATGCCGCCGCCCATGCGCGGGGTTTGCCGCTCGTGTCGGGGGCGCTGGCGCAATGGGAGGGCCAGATCAGCGTGTTTGACACAAGGCATGACACGCCCTGCTACGAATGCATCTTCCCCGAGGCGCCCGATCCGGAACTGGCACCCTCCTGCGCCGAGGCCGGTGTGCTGAGCCCGCTGACCGGTGTGATCGGCGCGATGATGGCGGCCGAGGCCGTGAAGCTGATCACCGGCGCGGGCACGCCTTTGCGCAACGAGATGCTCATCTATGACGCGCTTCATGGGGAGACGCGCAAGTTCAAACTGACCCGCCGCGCCGATTGTCCGGTCTGTGGCGAGAAAGGAGAAAGGCATGAACCCGCTGCTGAATGACTGGGACACACCCTTCAACATGGCCCCTTTCGACCGCATCGAGGACGGGCATTTCGCCCCGGCTTTCGAAGCGGCGCTGGCCGAGGCGCGCAGCGAAATCAAGGCCATCGCCGACAATCCCGATGCGCCGGATTTCGCCAACACGATCGAGGCGCTGGAGCGCTCTGGCAAGGCGCTTGACCGGGTGCTTGCCGCGTTCTTCACCTTGGCAGGGGCCGATAGCGGGCCGGCCCGGCAAGCGCTGCAGCGCGACTTCGCCCCGCAACTGGCGGCGCTATCTTCGGAAATTCACAGCAACACGGCACTTTTCATCCGCATCAAGACGCTCTGGGGTGCCCGCGAGACGCTGGGGTTGAGCCCCGAACAGAAGCGGCTGCTGATGCTCACGCATCGCCGCTTTCGCCGGGCCGGTGCCGCGCTGACCGGGGCGGAGGAGGCGCGGATGCGCGAGATCATGTCGCGGCTTGCCGAGCTTGGCACTGCCTTCACGCAGAACCTCTTGGCCGATGAGGCGGGCTGGCACATGGAACTGGGCGAGGCTGATCTTGAGGGCCTGCCGGATTTCGTGATCTCGGCTGCTCGGGCGGCGGGCGCGGAAAAGGGCGTGGAAAGCCCGGTGATCACGCTGTCGCGCTCGCTCATCGTGCCATTCCTGCAATTCTCGCCCCGGCGCGATTTGCGGGAGCGGGCATTCCGGGCCTGGGAGGCGCGGGGGGCGAATGGCGGCGAGACGGATAACCGTGCCATTGCCGCCGAGACGCTGAAGCTGCGCGAAGAGCGCGCGCGGCTTCTGGGCTACCCAAGCTTTGCGACCTTCAAGCTGGAAACCGAGATGGCAGGAACGCCGGACAAAGTGCGGGAATTGCTCATGAAAGTCTGGGAGCCGGCCCGCGCCCGCGCGCTGGCGGATGCCGAGATTCTGACGCAGATGATGCGGGAGGATGGCTTCAATGCCGATCTGGAGCCGTGGGACTGGCGCTATTATGCCGAAAAGCGCCGCCGCGCGGAGTTTGACCTCGATGAGGCCGAGTTGAAGCCATACCTGCAGCTTGACCGGATGATCGAGGCGGCTTTCGATTGTGCAAAACGTCTATTCGGGCTGGAGTTTCGTACAATCGACGTGCCCCTCTATCACCCGGATGCCCGCGCCTGGGAGGTGACGCGCGAGGGCGCTCATGTGGCTGTCTTCATCGGGGATTATTTTGCCCGCGCCTCCAAGCGCTCGGGGGCATGGTGCAGCGCCATGCGCGGGCAGGCGAAATGGCCCGAGGCGCAGGGCCCGGTGGTGATCAACGTGTGCAACTTCGCCAAGGGCGATCCGGCGCTTCTGTCTTATGATGATGCGCGCACGCTCTTTCACGAGTTTGGTCATGCGTTGCATCAGATGCTTTCCGATGTGACCTACGAAAGCCTGTCGGGCACCAATGTGGCGCGCGATTTCGTGGAACTGCCGAGCCAGCTTTACGAGCACTGGCTGGAGGTGCCCGAGGTTCTGGCCGCCTATGCGACCCATGCCGAGACCGGCGCGCCGATGCCGAAGGCGATGCTCGACAAGGTGCTGGCGGCGGCCAATTTCGACATGGGATTCCAGACGGTGGAATATGTCGCATCGGCGCTTGTCGATCTCGACTTTCACGACGGCCCGGCCCCGGCCGATCCGATGGCGCGGCAGGCCGAGGTGCTGGCCGGGCTGGGGATGCCGGACGCGATCCGGATGCGCCATGCCACGCCGCAATTCGCCCATGTCTTTTCGGGGGACGGTTACAGCTCGGGATATTATTCCTACATGTGGTCGGAGGTGATGGATGCCGATGCTTTCGCCGCCTTCGAGGAGGTAGGAGACCCCTTTGATGCCGATCTCGCACGGCGGCTGGAGGAGAACATCCTCTCCACGGGCGGCACGAAGGAGGCGGCAGCGCTTTACACAGCCTTCAGGGGCCGGTTGCCGGATGTGGAGGCGCTGCTGAAGGGGCGCGGCCTTGCGGCCTGAGGATATGGTTCTCAGTGGCGGGCGCGTCCGGTTTCGGGGCCAGTGCTACCCCTGCACCATCGGGCGGGGCGGGCGCAGCGCGCGCAAGCGCGAGGGGGATGGGGCCACGCCGATTGGCGCGCACCGCATTGTCGGGCTGCTCTACCGGCCCGACAGGATGGCGCGTCCTGCTGATTGGGCGGTGCCGATACGCCCGCGCGATTTGTGGTCGGATGATCCGGGCGATCCTGATTACAACATGATGGTGACGCGCCCGCATGCTTTCTCGCACGAGGTGCTGCGCCGGGCCGACCCGCTTTATGACCTGGTGCTGATCACAGATTGGAACTGGCCCTACGCGGTGCCCGGGCGCGGCTCCTGCATCTTCATTCATCAATGGCGGCGTCCGGGTTATCCCACGGCCGGATGCGTGGCGTTTCGCCGCGATCACTTGCGCCGCATCGCGCAGCGGATCACCCATGGCACGCGGCTCATCGTGCGCTGAGGGTTTGGAGCGCCTGTCGTGCAGTTTGGCTCAATGGAGGGCACTTGCGCGGGATAACGGCCGAAGCCCGCCGCGCATCGCCCTGCCGCCCAACCGGTACCGCGATTTTCCCATCAATTGGGACGCCGCTGGCGTGTGTTGCGGATTTTGCAGAAATATATGGCATATCGCGCCAAAATGGATCATCCCCGCCCGGGGCGCGTGCAGCCCGGGCATGCGCCCGCCCGCCCTGGCACCGGGCAGAGGTGAACCCGATCAGACGCGACACGCCATAGCGCCATAGAATGAATTTCGGATCGCCGTATCGCGGCACGGCGATACGCGCACCGGGCGCGATCACGGGGTCCAAGCCTCGGCCTTCTGTGTGCAGATCCCGGCTTGCGAGATCTCTTGAGCACCCTGTCAACCCACCACCGTTGGCGCTTTGCCTCAGGTAAAGCGATTGTCTCGCGGGAAGCCACGGGGGGCCATCCGGCCGGCGGTGGCGCGCTTGGCCGTCCATTCGGTCAGATCCGTCTCGGTGCGCGTGCGTCCTGCCGGGTCGTGCCAACTGAGGCCGTCCGCCAGGGTGAAGGTGATGGCGTCCGACAGCCCGCCATCCTTGTAGCGCTGCAGGCGCACACCCTTGCCACGGCCCATCTCGGGCAATTCCTCCAGCCCGAAGATCAGAACCTTGCGATTGTCGCCGACACAGGCCACGTGATCGCCCGTCACCGGTTTGCACAGCTTGGCGCGCACCTCTCCACGGACGTTCAGAACCTGCTTGCCGCCGCGGGTCTGCGCCAGAACGTCATCCTCGGCCACGACAAAGCCATCGCCCGCCGACGAGGCCACGAGCAGCTTGCGCCCGGGTTGGTGAATGAAGAGATCCACGATCTCGACCTCGTTGGGCAGATCGACCATCAGGCGCAGCGGCTCGCCCATGCCCCGCCCGCCCGGAAGATTGGCGGCCGAGAGCGTGTAGAAGCGCCCGTTGCTGCCGAACACCAGAAGCCGGTCTGTTGTTTCGGCATGAAACATGAAGCGCGGGCCGTCGCCATCCTTGAATTTCAACTCCCGGGCAAGATCGATATGCCCGGTCATGGCGCGGATCCATCCCATCTGGCTACACACCACCGTCACCGGCTCCCGGTCGATCATTGCCTCGAGCGGCACCTCCTCGACCTCGCCCGCCTCGGCAAAGCCGGTGCGCCGCGCGCCATGGATATTCGCCTTGCCGAAAGTCTTCTTCACCTGACGCAACTGTTCCGCGATCCGGTCCCATTGCAGGGTTTCGCTTTCCAGCAGATCGTCCAGTGCCGCACGCTCTTCCATCAGCGCACCCTGCTCGCGCAAGAGCTCCATCTCCTCCAGTTTGCGCAGGCTGCGCAGGCGCATGTTGAGGATCGCTTCGGTCTGCACCTCGCTCAAGCCGTCTTCGCCGCCTGCGACCGGCGGCACATAGTCGGCTTCCGATGTGGCGCGGGCGAAATCGCGGCTCCAATCCTCGCGCATCAGTGCCGCTTTCGGGTCTTCATCATAGCGGATGATGTCGATCACCCGGTCGAGGTTGAGAAAGGCCACGATCAGCCCTTCCAGCACTTCGAGGCGGTGGTCGATCTTCTCCATCCGGTGCGCGGAGCGACGCTGCAGGACCTCGCGCCGGAAGTCGAGGAAGGCGCGCAGCACCTCCTTCATCGAACAGACCTTCGGTGTCAGCCCGTCGATCAGGACATTCATGTTGAGCGAAAACCGCACTTCCAGATCGGAGTTGCGGTACATCATGTTCATCAGCAGGTCAGGCGAGACATTCTTCGAGCGCGGCTCGAGCACGAGGCGCACGTCCTCGGCGCTTTCATCGCGCAGATCGCCAAGGAGCGGCAGTTTCTTGGCGTGCAGCAGGTCGGCGATCTTCTCGATGAGTTTGGACTTCTGCACCTGATAGGGAATCTCGGTGACAACGATCTGCCATTGCCCGCGGCCCAGATCCTCCACCTCGTAACGGCAGCGCAGCCGGAAGCTGCCGCGCCCCGTGCGATAGGCCTGCGCGATGGCGTCGGGCGGCTCCACGATCACCCCGCCGGTGGGAAAGTCCGGGCCGGGCACGTAGTTCAGCAGCGTGTCATCGCGCGCATCGGGGGTCTTGATCAGATGCAGGCAAGCATCGCAAAGCTCGGAGATGTTGTGCGGGGGAATATTCGTGGCCATGCCCACCGCGATCCCCGAAGAGCCGTTAGCCAGAAGATTGGGAAAGCTCGCGGGCAGGACCACAGGTTCGGTCAGGGTGCCATCGTAATTCTCGCGGAAATCCACCGCGTTCTCGTTCAGCCCCTCCAGCATGGCCTCGGCGATGGCGGTCATCCGCGCTTCGGTGTAGCGCGCGGCGGCTGGGTTGTCGCCGTCGATATTGCCGAAATTGCCCTGCCCGTCGACCAGCGGATAACGGACGGCAAAATCCTGGGCAAGCCGGACAAGGGCATCGTAGACGGCTGTATCGCCATGAGGATGATACTTGCCGATCACATCCCCGACCACGCGGGCG
>SLDH01000192.1 GCA_007125415.1 Roseovarius sp. | reverse complement strand
TGGGCGTTGCAGATTGCCATGAACGGACTGTGGACCCCGGTGTTCTTCGGGCTCAAGCGTCTTCGCCTCGGCTTCATCGTGCTGAGCGGGCTGTGGCTGTCGGTCGCGCTGACCATGGTGGCGCTCTGGCAGGTGGACTGGATCGCGGGCCTGCTCTTCGTGCCCTACCTGATCTGGGTCAGCATTGCGGGCGCGCTGAATTTCTCGGTCATGCGGCGCAACCCCGAAGTGGCCGCGAACCCGCCGGTGCAGCCCAGGTAATCTTGGGCATTAGGCGGATGCTGGCATGAGGATCGGTAAAATTCCAGCAACTCGGGAGCATAGTGGAGTGTTGCGGCACGGCAATGCGCGGCGGCCTGTGCCCGCTATTGCGCGCGAGAACCTGCTCTTGAGGCGATATGACCGATAAGCACTCTAGAATCGCCAATCACGGCGGCGAGGGACCCGCACGGCGATCATCGGTTTCAGCAGGGCCGAGCCGAAACGCCGCAGATCGAGCGCCTCGTGCACGCCCACTGTTTCCTCGCCGTTGAGCCGCGTCTGCACGGCCGACCGGCAATAGAAGGGCGCGTCCAGCATCGGCATCACCTGCTTCGGCGCATAGCCCGCATCTGCTCGCGTGGCGCGTTTGACCATCCAGAGGCTGCGCTTCATCGGGGCGACAGGGGGCAGGCCCATCATCCGGGCGGTGCCGTGGTCATCGAAATGAGTGCCAAAGGCCAGTTTGCTGCCATCCTTGCGAGTGGCGTCATAAAAGCATGCCGCGCCACCCTTCAGCGGGTAGCGGCCCCATGTCCAGCTGTCGAAGTCCTGCTCCAGCGCGCGGGTGCCGAAATTGGCATCGAAATACCCATGCCCCTCCCATTGCCATCCCGGCGCCTCCAGATCGACGCGGATATCGCTGCTGGGGCCAAAGGGACGCCAGATATGCGTGCCATCCTCGGTCAGGGGCAGTTCGACGGAGGTGATCGCGCTGGGCGTCACAGTGATGCGCCCGCGCACCCGGGCAACCATTGGCAAAGCGCCGATCTCGTCGATCTCGATGATCAGCCTTTCCCCGTCCCAACGTATGGAAGACGGGCCGACGGTCAGTTGGTCACGGCTTTGCCGTAGAGCACTTTCCCCCCGGTCGGTCATGGTGAAGCGCCCGCCCGGGCCATAGGTGGCCACATTGATGCAGACATGATTCTGCGGGCGGCGTCGGCCCGACCACGCATACCACGGCGAAAAGACCGACCCTATGAACCCGATGACGCTGACTGCGCGGGTGCCGTCGTGGCTGATCCCGTCGACATACCACCAGGCATAGCCGTTGGGCGGGACATCAAGGTTGAAGTTCGGTCGCTCAAGATCGCCTCGGCTGCGTGCTTGCCGGAGAGGGTTGCCATCGGCACGCCGGCCCCCGGATGGACCCCGCCCCCCGCAAGATAGAGGCCCTTCAGCGCCGTCCGCGCCGTCGGGCGCTGAAAAGCCGCCATCGCGCCATGCGGGCTCTGCCCGTAGAGCGATCCGGCCGTCATCGGAAAGAGATCTTCGAAACCCTGTGCCGTGGTCCGTGCCTCTGGCCCCGGGAGCGGATCGAAGCTCAGCCCGAAGCGGCTCAGCGTCTGGAAAATGCGTGTCTGACATGCGGAAAACTCCTCTTCCTCCCTGCCCGAAACGGTCAGCGGGGCGGCATTTGCGATGACTTCGAAGCGCTCCAGCGCCGGTGGCGGCTCGGGCAGGCCACGGTCCATCGCGCAGATGTAAAGCGTGGGGTCGGGGACAGATCGGCCCTTTTCGAGCGCGTCGAATTCGGGCTTGGGCTCGTGCCGGAAAAACACGTTGTGATGGGCGAGATCGGGACCATGTGGTGCGGCGGCAAAGGCCAGCACGGTCGCCGAGAGGCTGCGGGGAGTGCTGCGGGTCTGTGGGGCGACAGCGGCGCATCCCGACCCCAGTGCGCCCATGGCCAGCGCGCGCGGATCGCCGTTGAACACCACCGCATCGGTATCGAGCATGGTGCCATCCGCGAGCCTCACGCCGGCCACGGCGCCGTCTTCGGTGATGATCTCGTCCACGTGTGCGCCATAGCGGAAGGTTGCACCATGGCTGGCCGCCAGATCGGCAATCGCTTCTGCCAGTTTGTGCATACCGCCCCTGACCACCCAGACACCGGCGCTTTCGGCCTGCCAGATGAGCGCAAGGATCGCCGGGGACTGGTAGGGCGAGCCACCAACATAGGTGGCATAGCGTCCGAAAAGCTGCACGAGACGCGCGTCGTCGAAGCTGCGCCTCAGCAGCGCATCGAGGGTGGAAAGCGGGGCCATCTGCCGGGCAAGGGCGGGCCGCATCGCCACATGGCGGGTCACCTCCGAAAGGGTGGGCTCTGGCGCCTGCATCATCGGCGCGTCGAAGCCGTCAAAGAGCGACTTTGCGCGCTTCGAGAAGGCTTCGAATTGCCGTCGCGCCTTGGATCCCGCGAAGACGCCTATCGCCTCGGCATTGCGTGCCGGATCGCCATAGAGGTCGAGTTTGCTGCCATCAGGCCAGAAGTGTCTGGCAAGAAGGGCCTGCGGAAGAAGCGCCACATGGTCCTCCAGACGCGTGCCTGCCGCCTGAAAAAGATCGTCGAAAACCTGCCGCATGGTGAGCACCGTGGGTCCGGTATCCACCGGCCCGGCATCCGAGGGCAGGCATCTGATCTTGCCGCCGGGCGTGTCATGGCGCTCCAGAACGATCACCGAACAGCCCGCCGCCGCGAGCCGCGCTGCTGCTGCCAGTCCGGCAATGCCGGAGCCGACCACAGTGATCCTGCGCTGCACCGGTGACATCGCTGAGGGCCTTTTCGCATTCTCCATGTTCTGATTGTTGACTCGTTCCCGCAAAGTGTCCAGTATAGTTTACACAAAACCTGTCTGAAAGATCGGACATGCCTTGCCGCAGGAGTGACCCATGGCCCAATCCGCCCGTATCGATGCTGCCGTTCGGCAAGCGCTGGCGCTGACTCAGGGCGCACAAGCGCCGGCCAAGCTGGCTGAGGCGCTGGGCTACGCCACACTGCCCGGCGGCGCGCGGATCAGGCCCACGATTCTGGTCTCCGTTGCCATGGCCTGCGGCGATGATACCCCGGCACTCACGGATGCCGCCGCGGCGGCGCTGGAGCTTATCCATTGCGCCAGTCTCGTGCATGATGATCTGCCTTGTTTCGACGATGCGGAGACGCGCCGGGGCAAACTTTCGGTTCACCGGGCCTATTCCGAGCCGCTTGCAGTTCTGACGGGCGACAGTCTGATTATCCTTGCCTTCGAGGTGCTGGCGCGGGCGGCGGAGCATGATCCTTTGAGGGCAAGCCGATTGATCCGCGCGCTCGCGCAGCGCACCGGCATGCCGGGTGGCATCTGCGCCGGACAGGGCTGGGAGAGTGAGGCGCAGATCGATCTGCGCGCCTATCACCAGGCCAAGACAGCGGCGCTTTTCGTGGCCGCCACCGAAATGGGGGCTATTGCCGCCGGGCATGAGGGGGAGCCCTGGTATGATCTGGGCGCGCAAATCGGCGAGGCTTTTCAGGTGGCCGATGATCTGCGCGATGCGCTGATGGATGAGAAGACCCTTGGCAAACCGGCGGGTCAGGATGATCTGCATGGCCGCCCCAGCGCGGTATCCGAGCTTGGGGTCGAAGGGGCGCTGCGCCGCCTTTCGGACATTCTGGCCGGGGCGATCGCCTCCATCCCCTCCTGCCCGGGTGAGGCTGCTCTCGCCCATATGGTGCGCCGTCAGGCCGAGATGATCATGCCCAAAGTGCCAGCCAGATAAGGCACCCGAGCGTGGAACGTTCAGAAGCAGCAAGATCGCGCAGTCTCTCGACCTGGTTTGCCCGCCTCATTGCCCGCCCCGACATTCAGGACCTGGCCAGCCGACTGCCCTTTGGCCGTGGCATGGCGCGCCGCGATGGTGCCGAGATATTTGATATCCTGCAGGGCTTTGTCGCCTCTCAGGTGCTGGTGGCGCTGGTGGAGCTGGATATTCTGAAACGGCTTCTGGACGGACCGCAAACGGCTGCCAATCTCGCCCTCAACCGCGGCATTCCCACCGACCGGATGGAGCGCCTGTTGCGCGCGGCCGTCGCGCTGAAGCTGCTCAGGCAAAGGCGCAACGGGTCCTTTGCGCTGGCGCGGCGCGGGGCGGCGATCCTCGGTGTTCCGGGCTTGCCCGAAATGATCCAGCACAATCAGGCCTTCTATCGCGACATGGCCGATCCCGTGGCCTTGTTGCGCGGCGAGGAGGAGACAAATCTCCAGCGTTTCTGGCCCTATGTCTTCGGGCAGGCACCCGAGATCGAGCCGGATGTGGCTGCACGCTATTCCGACCTGATGGCGCAATCGCAGGTGCTGGTGGCGCAGGACACGTTGCGGATGCTGTCCCTCAAAGGGGTCACCCGCCTGCTCGATGTTGGGGGCGGGTCCGGCATGTTCCTCAGCCATGCGCTGCGTCAGTATCCCGATTTGCAGGCAGTGCTGTTCGACCTTCCGCAAGTCTTTCCGGCGGCGGAGCGCTTTGTTGCGCGCAACGGCTTGAGTGACCGCGTGACGCTTTCACCCGGCAGCTTTCGCATGGATGCGCTGCCGGGAGACGCCGATGCGGTCTCGTTGATTCGCGTACTCTATGATCACGACGATGCCAGCGTCACGGCCTTGATCGAAAAAATCTTTGCCTACCTGCCCGCCGGTGGGCGGCTGATCGTCTCCGAGCCGATGGCCGGTTCTGCTGCGCCGGATCGGGCGGGAGATGTCTATTTCGCACTCTACACGATGGCCATGGGCACCGGTAAGGCCCGTTCTGCCAGTGAAATCGCAAAGATTTGCAAGGCTGCAGGCTTTGTCGATGTGAAGACCCCGCGCGCGCCGCGCCCCTACATCACCAGCGCTCTGACCTGTGTGAAGCCGGTGAAAAAGAGGTCGGTCAAGGTGTAAAGAAAACTTGACACTATACACTGTAAGGGTAAGATTACATATGATGATTGCGCGATCCATGAACATCTGATCCGCACTGAGCGAAACCGATGAGGCGATGATGCAAACCCGTGCTGTCTTTCTGAATGGTCCCAAGGATCTTCATCTTGACACCCTCGCGCTGACCGCGCCGGGCGAGGGTGATCTCGTGGTTGATATCGACTATTCAGGCATCTCCACAGGAACCGAAAAACTTTTCTGGACCGGTGAGATGCCGCCTTTTCCGGGCATGGGTTATCCGCTTGTTCCGGGTTATGAGGCGGCGGGCGAAGTCGTCGAAGCTGCGGCGGGAACGGGCTATCGCCCGGGCGACCGTGTCTTCGTGCCGGGTGCCAATTGCTTTGACGGGGCCTTTGGCCTGTTCGGCGGCGCGGCAAGCCGCCTTGTCACCCAGGCTGATCGTGTGACGCGGATCGATACGCAAATGGGCGCGGAAGGCGCGCTTCTCGCGCTGGCCGCAACAGCGCGCCATGCGATGGCGGGGCTCGACAAGACTGTGCCTGATCTGATCGTCGGTCATGGTGTGCTGGGGCGTCTTCTGGCGCGGCTGACCATCGCCGCCGGTGCCCCTGCGCCCACCGTCTGGGAAACGCAGGCGAGCCGCCGGGGTGGCGCAGAGGGCTATGAGGTGATCGCGCCCGAGGATGATACCCGCCGCGATTACCGCGCCATCTATGATGCTTCGGGTAATGCGTCGATCCTTGACGATCTGATCGGGCGGATCAATCGCGGCGGCGAGATCGTGCTGGCGGGCTTCTATCCCACCGGCCTCAGCTTCGCCTTCCCGCCCGCCTTCATGAAGGAGGCGCGGTTGCGCGTGGCGGCCGAATGGGCGCGGGAAGATCTGACGGCGGTGAGTTCGCTCATCAACAGCGGCAGCCTGTCACTGGACGGGCTCATCACACATCAAGCACGGGCGAAGGACGCTCCGAACGCCTATCAGACGGCGTTCGAAGATCCTGATTGCCTGAAAATGATACTCAACTGGGAGGATGCGGCGTGAAGGATGACGTTCCAAATCTGAAGGACTTTGATCAACGCTTGCGCGATGAGGCGCATGAGGATCTTGCCGACGTGATCAACGAGGGCGAGCCGAAATCCAAAACCCAGATCATCGCCATCTATGGCAAGGGCGGCATCGGCAAGAGCTTCACCCTGGCCAATCTCAGCCATATGATGGCCGAGCAGGGCAAGCGGGTGCTGCTCATCGGCTGCGATCCGAAATCCGACACCACCAGCCTGCTCTTTGGTGGCAAGGCCTGTCCCACGATCATCGAGACCTCGACCAAGAAGAACCTTGCCGGTGAGCAAGTTGCCATTGGTGATGTCTGCTTCAAGCGCGGCGGTGTCTTCGCCATGGAGCTGGGCGGCCCCGAAGTAGGACGTGGCTGCGGCGGGCGCGGCATCATCCACGGTTTCGAGCTGCTGGAGAAGCTGGGCTTCCACGACTGGGATTTCGACTACGTTCTGCTCGATTTCCTTGGTGACGTGGTATGCGGCGGCTTCGGCCTGCCCATCGCGCGGGACATGGCGCAGAAGGTGATTCTCGTCGCCTCGAATGATCTGCAATCGCTTTACGTGGCCAATAATGTCTGCTCGGCAGTGGAATATTTCCGCAAGCTTGGGGGCAATGTCGGTGTCGCCGGTCTGGTGATCAACAAGGATGATCACTCGGGCGAGGCGCAGGCCTTTGCCGCCTCTGTGAAAATCCCGGTTCTGGCCGCCATCCCTCAGGATGACGACTTGCGCAAGAAATCCGCCAATTACCAGATCGTCGGCACTTCCAAGAGCCAGTGGGGCGACCTTTTTGCGGAATTGGCGGATGCCGTATCCTTGGCGCCGCCGGTGCGGCCTGCCCCGCTCGATCAGGATGGCCTGCTGGCGCTTTTCGACAGCAAGGACACCGGTGGAGACGTGGTGCTCGAGCCTGCCACCGATGCGGACATGCGCGGCAAATATGCCAGGCCCGTAGAGTCGCTGGAGGTGATCTATGACGATGCCTGAGCGCCAGAGCCTGCAAGAGGTTCAGAACCTGCTGAAATCCGCGCGGCCCGAGCAGATCGAGCGCCTGCTGCGTGACATCATGAAAACGGCAGATGCCGATGACGAAAAGCGGACCGGCACGGCATGAGTGACGAAATCACATATGACACCACCGCCGAGGTCGATGTGATCAAGGGCGAGCCGAATGAAACAGCGCCCGCGCCAGGGGCCGCTCCTGCCGACGGTGTGGGCTGTCATTCAGGTGCGGAACTGGAGAAGGCCGCCCGTGCGGCAGGACAGTCCGAAATACTCGACCAGTATGCAGCCGATTATCCGCAAGGGCCCCATGACAAGCCGCAAAGCATGTGTCCGGCTTTCGGGTCCATGCGGGTCGGCATGCGGATGAAGCGGGTGGCCACCGTGCTCAGCGGCTCGGCCTGCTGTGTCTATGGCCTGACATTCGTCACCCATTTCTACGGCGCGCGCCGCTCGGTGGGGTATGTGCCGTTCAACTCCGAGACGCTGGTGACCGGCAAGCTCTTCGAGGATATTCGCGATTCGGTCCATGAAATGGCCGATCCGGACCGCTTTGATGCGGTTGTCGTGACCAATCTTTGCGTGCCCACCGCTTCGGGAGTGCCGCTGCGCCTGTTGCCTGACGAGATCAACGGCGTGCGAATCGTGGGTATCGATGTGCCGGGCTTCGGCATCCCCACCCATGCGGAGGCCAAGGATGTCTTGGCCGGCGCGATGCTCAACTACGCCCGGGCCGAGATCAAGGCAGGAC
>SLDH01000373.1 GCA_007125415.1 Roseovarius sp. | reverse complement strand
TCTCGCCTCGCATTGCGGAACATTTTGTCAGGTGGCGAACACTGGAGTGCTTCCCGATCAGGTTGGATCATATCCGCCTGTTCCTTGCCCCTGCGCTTGACCATGACGAACAGATGAAGGATCAGAGACCCATGCTGACAGATATCTCCTTCAAGGTGTGACGATGATCCCGCTTGATCGGTTGCGACAGATCACCGAGCGCTTCGAATATATCGAGGCCCGGATGAGCGAGGGGGGCGGCGATATCGCCCTGCTCGGCCGCGAATACGCGGAACTGCGCCCGGTAGTGGAGGAAATCCGCGCCTATCACCAGTTGCTCGATGACATGGAAAACGTGCGCGCCATGCGGGATGATCCGGAGATGAAGGCACTCGCCGAAGAGGAACTGGCCACGCTCGAGGCGCGCCGCCCCGAGATGGAAGCGGCGCTGCAACTTGCCCTCCTGCCGCGTGACGCCGCCGATGCACGCCCCGCCATGGTGGAAATCCGCCCCGGCACCGGTGGCGAGGAGGCGGCTCTTTTCGCCGGAGACCTCCTGCGGATGTATCAGCGCTATGCCGAGAGCCGGGGCTGGAGTTTCGACATCATCGAGGAAAGTCAGACCGAACTGGGCGGTATCAAGGAGGTGGTCGCCCATGTGAAGGGGCTCAACGTCTTCGCGCGGCTCAAGTTCGAAAGCGGGGTGCATCGCGTCCAGCGTGTGCCCGAGACCGAATCGGGCGGGCGCATTCACACATCGGCCGCGACCGTCGCGGTGCTCCCCGAGGCCGAGGATGTTGATATCCGCATCGACCCCAACGATCTGCGCATCGACACGATGCGCAGTTCGGGCGCGGGCGGGCAGCATGTGAACACCACCGATTCGGCGGTCCGGATCACCCATATCCCCAGCGGTATCGTGGTCACCTCCTCGCAGAAATCACAGCATCGCAACCGTGAGATCGCGATGGAGGTGCTCAAGGCGCGGCTCTATGACAGGGAACGGCAGAAGGCGGCTGACGCGCGTTCGGCCAGCCGCGCGTTGCAGGTGGGTTCAGGCGATAGAAGCGAACGCATCCGCACCTACAATTTTCCGCAGGGGCGGATGACCGACCATCGCATCAATCTCACGCTCTACAAGCTGGAACAGGTGATGCAGGGCGATCTGGATGAGGTGATCGATGCGCTGACCGCGGATGCTCAGGCCGCGCTGCTGGCGGAGATCACGTGACCGTTGCCGAGCTCGTGCGGCAGACCGCGGAGGCCCTGCGCAAGGCCGGTATCGACAGCGCCGCGCGCGATGCGCGCGAGTTGGTGGCGATGGCACTGGGCGACGAGCCGGGTCGGCTGATACTGCGGATGGGCGAGTCTGCGGGCCCCGACGCGATGCAGGTGCTGGCCGACATCCTTCCCGACCGCCTCGCGCGCAAGCCGCTTTCGCATATCACCCGCCGGCGGGCTTTCTGGCGCCATGATTTCACCGTGACCCCGGATGTGCTCGACCCCCGCCCGGAGACCGAAGCCCTTGTCGCCGAGGCACTCCAGGGGTCTTGGGACCGGGTGCTGGATCTTGGCACCGGCTCGGGTTGTATCCTGCTGTCACTGCTGGCAGAGCGCGCGGCGGCGCATGGGCTCGGCATCGATCTGTCGCCGGCCTCCCTTGCCATCGCCGAGGCCAATGGCCGCCGGCTGGGCCTCGCGGACCGTGTAGAATGGCGCCTCTCGGACTGGTTTGGTGCCGTTCCGGAGCGGTTCGATCTCATTGTCTCCAACCCGCCCTATATCGGCGTGCACGAGATGGGCGGGCTGGCGCCCGAGCTGGCCCATGAGCCGCGCATGGCGCTGACGGACGGGGCCAACGGGTTGAGTGCATACCGGGTGCTGATCGGCGGTGCGGCGGCGCATCTGGTCCCGGGCGGGCGTTTGCTGGTCGAGATCGGCTGGCGGCAGGCCGATTCAGTGACCGCGCTCTTCACCGCAGCGGGTTTCGTGCGGATTTGTGTGCTGCGCGACCTCGACGGGCGCGACCGCGTCGTCAGCGGATATTTGCGTGGCTAGCCGAACCCGGACGGTAATTCTGCACGAATCGCTGATAAATTCGCGATTGCACTTGTAAGCGCGGGCTCTGCGTGTTTAGTAAGAACTATCAAGACGCCCGCGTCCCCCGCTTGGGACCGCGTCTGATGCCAAGCCATGACACGTCAGATCCGGCAAACTGACCCGGCGCAAGGGGCGCCAATCGGATCAAGAGACGCTTTGAGCATGAGGCCAGACAGCTATTCATATGAGACCATCCAAGTCACGTTCGCGTAACAAGAGCAACCGGAACACCAGCCGGTCCATGGGCAATGTCATCAACCGTGTGTTTGACAGTTCAGGCCCCGAGGGCAAGGTGCGCGGCACGCCACAGCAGATCATCGAGAAATACAACCAGCTTGCCCGCGATGCGCAACTGGGCGGTGACCGTGTCGCAACCGAGAATTTCCAGCAGCATGCCGAGCACTATCTGCGCCTGCTCGGGGAAGCCCTGAAAGAGCAGGATGCCAAGCGCGAAGAGCAGGAACGCCAGAATCGTGACCGACAGGCGGAACGCGATCGGGAACGCGCAGCCCGTCAGGAGCGGGAATCAGCACCCGACGGCGATCCGCAGGCCGCGCCGCAGCCGGATGTGCTGCCGGCCTCGGCCGAAGAAGACAGCGGCCTTGTGGAAACACCAGAAGCGCAGGCACCCGCCAAGCCGAAGCGTGCACGCAAGCCCCGAAAGCCGGCGCAGGACCAAAGCAGCCAGAGCGCCGATGAAAGCGCGTCTCCCAAGGATGGCGCACCGGAAGCTGCCGAATAGGGTCGTGCGGCGCGTCTTGATGCCCAAAGGCAATTCCGTGGGGCAGGCGGCGCGACCTGAGTATTTTGGGAACAATGAAACGGATCAGTCCTCGAGAAGGCGCGCGAGGGCGCAGAACCTTTCGAGGTCGACTGTTTCGGCGCGGTCCGTCGGGTCGATGCCCGCGCGGCGCAATCTGTCTTCGATATCGGGGGTCAGGCCCTTCAATGCGGCGCGCAGCATCTTTCGGCGCTGATTGAAGGCGCGCGCGACCAGCCTTTCGAGTATCCTTGCATCGGCGGGATAGCGCGGCGCGGGCAGGGCGGTGAGATGCACCACGGCGGAGGAGACCCTGGGCGGTGGCGTGAAGGCTTCGGGCGGCAGGGTCATGACGATCTGCGCGGTGCTGCGCCATTGGCCAAGCAAGGCAAGGCGCCCATAGGCTTTTGATCCGGGCTGTGCCACGATCCGTTCGGCCACTTCGCGCTGGAACATCAGGGTCAGGCTGCTCCAGAAGGGTGGCCAGCATGCCGGGGTGAGCCAGCGGATCAGAAGTTCGGTGCCGACATTATAGGGCAGGTTGGCCACGATCCGGACGGGCGGTTGCAGGGCCTTTGCGGCATCGAAGCCGAGGGCGTCGGCGTTGAGCACGTCCAGCCGGCCCGGATAGGCATCTGCAATCTCCGAAAGGGCCGGCAGGCAACGGGCATCCTTTTCGATGGCCACGACCTTGCGCGCGCCTTCGGCCAGCAGGCCGCGGGTCAGCCCGCCGGGCCCGGGGCCGATCTCGAGGATATCATGATCCTCCAGCGAGCCTGCCATGCGCGCGATCTTTGCGGTGAGGTTCAGATCGAGGATGAAATTCTGCCCGAGCGCCTTGCGCGCCGACAGCTCATGGTCAGCGATCACCTGTCGCAGGGGGGGCAGGGGGTCGATGGCGCTCATCCGCGTGCCGCGGCCATCGTCGCTGCGAGTTTCAGCGCCTCGATCAGAGAGGTGGGCCGGGCGATCCCCTTGCCCGCGATATCGAGCGCCGTGCCATGATCGGGGGAGGTGCGAATGAAGGGCAGACCAAGGGTGACATTCACGCCCCGGTCGAAATCGAGTGTCTTCACCGGGATCAGCGCCTGATCGTGATACATGGCGATCGCCGCATCATACTGCTGGCGGGCAGCGGCATGAAAGAGCGAATCGGCAGAAACCGGGCCATCGAGTGCGAAGCCTTTGGTGCGCAAACGCTTCAGCACGGGTGTGATGATCTCGATCTCCTCCCGGCCCATCCTGCCGCCCTCGCCGGCATGGGGGTTGAGCCCGGCAATGGCCAGCCGGGGGGTAGCGATACCGAAATCGCGGATCAGCCCGGCATGGGTGATCCTGATCGTCTGCTCCAGCAGGTCCGGTGTGAGCGCCGCCGGAACCTCGGCCAGCGGCATATGGATTGTGGCGGGGACGACGCGCAGCCCATCGCAGGCCAGCATCATCACCACCTGTCCGACCCCGGCGAGCGATGCGAGATATTCGGTATGGCCGGGATAGCGAAAGCCCGCGCCCTCCTGCAGGGCCTGCTTGTGGATGGGGGCAGTACAGAGCGCAGCGGCTTCCCCCGACCGGACAAGCGCCACCCCCCGCGCGATCACGTCGATCACGGCCTGCGCATGGGACGGGTTCGGGCGGCCCGGGCTGAGGTCACCCTCGAAGGGATGCGGCAGAACCGGCAGCGCCGCGCCGCAGACCCCTGCCGCCTCATCCGGGCTGGAGATGATGGCGATGGGTGTGCCTTGCGGCAGATGTTCGGGCGCGCCGATCAGGAAGAAGGGCAGGCGGCCCCGCAGATTGTCCCAGGCGCGGGCCGCCAGTTCCGGTCCGATGCCAGCGGGTTCGCCACAGGTCAGCGCGAGGGGTGCGTTCATTCGCGCTCGACAATCCGCGCATCGGCCCGCAATTGCTCCAGATAGCCATTGGCGAAGCTCTCGAGCCGGCGATTGGTTATGAAGCCCAAAAGATCCTCTTCGGTCGGACCGTCTCCTTCGAGCTTCGGCGCCCGCCCGCACATCATCACGACACCGAGCATTTCACCGCCCGAACGCGTGATCGTGCCGATCTCGCCATCGTCGAGTTGTGCCAGCACCACGGCCAGATCCTGAGGGATGTCTTCGGGCGCCGCGCTGGTCCGCTCGAGCACTTCCGGCGGCTCGCCATGGGCGACCCCGTAGAGATCATCGCACCGGTCCGTCCGGGCCCTGATCTGGCTCACCCGGTTGAAATTCGCCTCTGTCGGGCCGCCGGCGAGATAGTAGATGGCGTATTCGATGGCGGAATATTCACGCGGCGGTGCCTCAATTTCCTCGATATCGCGCAACTGGAAGAGGGCAATCGCGCCTTCGACCGGCAAGGGCTCGCTCACTTCGCCGGGTGCCAGCGCGAGGATGATGGGGCGCAGTTGGGGGGGCAGGTTCGTCAGTTCGATCCAGTCCATGCGCCCGCCGCGCTGGGCGGTCTGAGAGGCCGAGTATCGGCGCGCCTCGGCCGAGAAGGCGGCCTCGGTGCTGACCTGCGCAATCCGCGTGGCGCGCTCGGTCACCTCTTCGATCTGCTCTGGCGGGGCTGGCATCACGATCTCCGACAAGAGTACGCGCACGCTGGAACTGCTGCCCGAGAGGGCAAGCCTTGCCCGTTCGAGATCATCCTCGCTCACCGATATGCGGTTTGCGAAACGCGCTTGGGTGAGTTCGCGCCAGGTGACTCCGCTGCGCACGAAATCACGCATCGTGGTTGAAGCCACACCGGCAGACTCGAGCGAGCTGAGCAACTCCTCTCCGGTCAGGTTGACTCGTTCGGCAAACTCGTCGATTCCGGCGTTGATCTCTTCCTCGCTGAGGAAGATCCCGCTGGCGGCGGCCGCCCCCAGCTTCAGCCTGTCCTCGATCAGTTGGCTCCGGGCAAGCTCTCGCGGATTGCCGGGGGCACGGAAAAGCTGCATCAGCAGCGCCCGCTGTTGCAGTTCGTAGCGGGTGATCGAGCTGTCATTGACGAAGATCACCGGCTCGAAGAGGCCCTGCGCCTTCACCGGGGCAGGGGCCAGCAACATGCCGAAGACAAGGGCGATGATCATGGGGTGGAGGGAAAAACGCATGGGTGTCAGTTCCTGCATGTCCGGGTGTAGCTTTGGTCCTGGGTCCTGGTGGTGAAGCCCCGCAAAGACACGGTCAGACTTATATCTGTGGATGGCTCGAGATTGGTTGAAGAGGTGAAGCGGCGGGAGGCCGAGATCGTGGCTTCGACGCATTCGTTTGTATAGGTCAGGCCGATCCCCGCTGTGACGTTTCGATCGCTTTCTATGTCATAACGCCAATTGGCGCTACCCGTCCAGTGACGCGACAGCCGGTAACTGCCGTCGATTTCCCATTCCGAAATCGTCTCGGGACGATTTTCGGCAGCATCCTTGCGCAGCCAGTTATAGCTCGCGCTGATATCCGTCAGTTCATTCTGCCAGGAGGCGCGGGCCGTGGCCTTTGTCGTGGTGTAGTTTTTGTCGAAGAGCCCGCGCGCGGTCAGGCTCAGCCCGTTGGGGGCTTTCAACTGTCCGGCGAGGAGGAAATCGGACTGGCGACCCTGCAGACCGGAGGCGCGGCTGAAGCTGGGAAGGCCGGTTGGGTCGATCTGCTTTTTGTGCCGCAACACCTGTCCCGCGGTCAGCGAGGTGCTCCACCCGCCCGGATCAAGCATGGTCCAGTTCATCCCGTAGGCCAAGGACGCTCCGCGCTCGCGCCGGTCGCCTGCCGGAAAGCGCGACAGCGACAAAAGATTGCCTTCGTCGAACTCGGGCATGGTGCTCAGGTCATTTGGGACGTTGGGTGTATCGCCGCCCGCATAGGCAAGCTGGAGCATCGGCTCGATCACATGGGCGGTGCCGCGCGACGTGACCTTTTGCAGCGGATAGCGTAGCTGGAGCGAGGCGGTCGGGGTGATCTGAGTGGCGCGCGAGGCCGACGTCACCCCGGCGTTTTCTATGAAAAACGCATCCGCGGCGAGGCCCGCCTGCCACCGGGCGCGCACACCGCCTGCCAGGGTCCAGCTGCGGAACCAGTCAACGGAAGAGGTGATCCGGGTAACATCACGCCCATCGGCCCATGGATCGAAATCCGGCCCGTCCGTATCGAGATCCGAGCGGCGGTAATGGCTGTGCGCAGTTGCGGCGAAAACCAGTTCACCGCCCATATGCTGCGGAAAGAAGCGCCTCTCATATTGTGCATCCCCTGCGATGCGCGGCAGGGTCGCGTTCGACTCGCCGGGGCGCAGGGAACGAAAATAGGTGACGGCACCATAGATATACTCGTCACGCCGAACCCGCTCGATCGCGATCTGGCTCATCAGCCGGTCCTTGGAGGAATAGCCGTAATCCAGCAGGTAGCTGTCATCATTGACTGCCTCGATGCCGAAACTCAGCGTGAAATCCCGGGGCAGATCGAACCGTCCCTTGGCAAAGAGATAGACGCGTTTGGAGCGGCTGCCCTGATCGTCATTCGAGACAGCACCGGAGAAGGAGATGTCACCTTTGCGGAACGCCTGCCGATAGCGAAATTCCAGCGTGGTGGTGCGTGTCGCGATGAAGGGGGTGAGCGTTAGATCGGCATGGTCGCCGATGCGGATGAAATAGGGGAGCCTGAAGCCGGTGCCCAGCGTGGAGGAATTGGTCAGGGAGGGTTCCAGAAAACCCGTTGCGCGCTCGAGCGTCGGGTCCGGCAGGCGCAGGCGCGGCAGATAGAATATCGGTGTGTCGAGTACGCGAAACTGCGCATCGTCGAAATAGAGTTGCTGCGCCACTTCATCATGGATCACGCGGCGGGCGCGGATTTGCCAGAGCGGCGGGCGGCCGTCCTCACAGATCCGGCAGGAGGTCACCGAGGCCTTGTAAAGCTGGGAATACCGACCGTTGACGCGCGCCAGTTCATAGGCCGCCAGTTGCAC
>SLDH01000099.1 GCA_007125415.1 Roseovarius sp. | reverse complement strand
GCTGGAGGGGAAGGGGATATCATCTTCATCCAGATCGTCCCCTGCCGGCACCGGCCTGCCTGCGCCCTTGCCCATGAGGAAATCATGTGTCGGCATTTTTTCCGTCTTGGCCTCGGTTCGGAATGCATTGCCGCTGACATCACCTTCCGCATAGGTCAGCTCCACATCGCCGGACATCGCGTTTCTCGGGCCGATGCCCATCTTGCGCAGTGCTGCAAGCGCCTTCTGGGCGGTGTCGGTGCGCGCACGGTGGGCTGCGATCTTCTTCTCGATCTCGCTGACCTCATGTTCTTCGAGCGCGCCCTCCTGCAGGCCGGCTTTCGCGGCCTTGATGCTTGCCTTGTCCGCTTCAAGGCTCCTGATCAGACTCCGGGTCTTCGTGTACACGGCAAAGGCCTTGGGATCGGCATCCTCCAGCGACCTGCCCTCTTGATCGACGATCTCGGTATCGAGCATCGCGCCGGTTTTCATCAGATGTTCGACCGCCTGCAGCAGATGCTCGAACTGCGGCTTGTAATGGCCCGAGGCATTGGTGATCTTGGTGACCTTGCCATCCTGGATATCGACAAAGCCCGCCGCCGCGACATCACCGCCCCGCAGCGGCGTGGAATGGTGCATCATTTCCACCCGTTCGGTCCCATGCGAGTACATCGCATCACGTTGATCGCCTTTGAAGCTGGCCCCTTTGGGAAGCTCGCCGGCAGGGTTGCCATCCGCATCGAGCGCTCTCTTGGTGTAGCTCGTGCCATCGCCCAACACCATATCGCCGGTTTTGGGATCCATCGCGTAAAGCTTGCTCGATCCCGTCGGGGTGCTCCCGTCGCGCGACCTCAGCGTGCCGCTTTCATCGGCCGTCAGCGTATTCGCCTCGCGTTCCGCATCGCTATACTGGCGGGTGACCTGAAATCCCTCATTGACCCAGGCTTCGTGTTCCTCATCCGTCTGTCCGGGTTGTTTCTCCCCTGCGCGCCATGCACCGAGCTTCTTTTCCTCGCCTTCGTATTCCGCGCCGCGGGCGCGCGGCTTGAAGCCCATCTCGTTGCCGGTGTCGGTTTCAACCGCGGCGTGCTTGACATTGATCCCGAGTGTTTTCACCAACCATGCGTGTTGTTCGTCGCTCAGAGGCATTCCACAACTCCCGTAAAACCCTGGTTGCCCGGCCATCAGCACTGCAAACATTTGTCGAACTTCTATCATATTATGGTATGATTCTGAAAAGTTCTTTCACAGGAGGCGATCATGGCGGAATTGAGCACCCATGATAAACTGAAAGAAATCATCGCAATGGCCAAGAAGAACCCGAATTTCGGGCTGGCCCTGGGCACATCGAGCACTGACCAACCGGTACTGCTGGCCCACAAGACAAAAGCCACCGAGGTTCTCGAAAAGGCAGCCAAGAAAGAGGCGGGCGGCAACAAGACCGGCTGCGGCACGCTGGATTTCTGCAGCGGTACGCTCTTTTTGCACTTCGAGGCGGACCCGCCACAGGGCTGTCTGCGGGTGTTGAAGCGACATTTCAAGTTCAACCGGATCAAGGCGAAAATAGCCATCGTTTCGCCCTGCGGCGCGGTCGAGGACGACCTGACCTACAATGATGACGACCAAACCTCGGCAGATGACGCAAGCGGCGATGCGGCTCATGGGCGCGAAAGATCGAATGCGGACGCCCCGACGCCCGACCCGGCGATGCTGGCAGCGTTGGAAAAGGCGCGCAAGCTCACCGAGATTTTCGACCGCACCCGCCCCGGGCTGACCAAAGCCGCCCGCGCCGAACCCGCGAAAGCGGCTGTGATCGACAAATTGCTGCGGGCCTTCGACAGGGCCGCCGCTGCCAGCCCGCCGGATGTCTCGGCCATGGAAAGGCTCACCGCCGCGGCGCAGCAGCAATTGCCAAGACCGGCGCGCGGTGACGCAGCCAAGAAGCTTACGGTGCTGTTCAAGTCTGTCGCGACAAGCATCATGCCCCACACCAAAACAGACCCGGCCATCGCGAAGGCCCTGCGGGAGCAGACAGAGGCGTTCAAAGCCGCCCTCGCCGCATCCCCGCCCGATCTGAGCGCCGCCAAGGCCGCCATCGATACCTTGCAGGCACACATCCCGAAACCCGGGCAGGCACCCTCTGAGACGCCTGATGCGCCGGTGCGGCGCGCGCATAGCAGTTGGTCCAATGCCTTCAATCTTGCCAGCAGCGAGATGGGCAAGCTCGAGGATGCGATCAAGGCCGCTGCCGCAGGCTCGGAGGGTATCGGCAAGGTGGACAAGGCCTTCGGCGATCTGCGGAGCACCATGACACAGCTTGACGCGGCGCTCACGAAGGCGCTTGCCACGGGCATCGGCACGGGCGATGCCGGCCATATCAGGAAAGCCCGCAGCGATGCGCTCAGACTTGCCGATCAGGTGGAGAAGATTCTGGTCAGTCACCATATCCTGGCAAAGATCGATGACAATCCTTTCCTGCGCATCCGCGCGGTTTCCGGCCTGCGAAAATCCCTGGCGGAAATGCGCGAAGACCTGAAGGCTGCCGCCTGACCCCATCGCCGCGCGGCCGGCGTCGCAGGTCAGACCTGCGATCAGCGTGATGCATGATTTTTCAGGCCGCTGGCTTTGCGTTCTGTCGCGAGCGGTTTCTGTTTTGCAATGCAGCATCGACAAGCTATTTATGGCTCATGTCGATGTTGACGTTTCAGGTTCTGATCAACCGTCTTCTTTTTCTTGGCGGTATATGGTTCATGCTGACCGGGCTGGACCTCAAGGCGTTGGCCTTGGGGGCGGTCGTCGTGCCTGTCGCGATATGGTTGAGCCTGCGGCTTTTGCCCGGACAGCGCCGCCTGATACTGTGGCGACTTGCCCTGCATCTCCCCGCTTTCGTGGTGGGCTCGGTGCGCGGCGGGCTCGATGTGGCGTGGCGCGCCTTCTCGCCGAATCTGCCGCTCGATCCGGGCTGGATCGACGTTCCGGTGAAGCTTTCGGATGGCGGGCGTGCGGTGATGGGGGGCGAGCTTTCCCTGATGCCCGGAACACTTGCCGCCGGCACGCAGAAGGACCGCCTCCTGATCCATGTGCTTGATACTCAAGCCGGGTTCGAACGGTCTTTCTCCCGCGAGGAAGCAGCCATCGCCGCGATGACGCAGGATGTCTCATCAGGGGACAAGGCGTCATGACCCTATGGCTGACCGGTGTGGCGGTCGGGGTGCTGTGCACTCTGGGCTTTGCCTTGCTGCGGGTCTGGCATGGCCCGGGGCGGGCGGACCGGATGATGGCCGCACAGCTTTCGGGAACGGCAGGTGTCGCGGCGCTTGTCCTGCTCGCACCCATGCAGGATTGGGCGGCACTCGATGTTGCGCTGCTGCTGGCGCTCTTCGGGGCGCTGGCCGCCGTCGGCTTCGTGAAGGCCACGAGTTCGGATGGCGGCGGCGATCCCGAGGAAGTCGATATCGGCGCGGACACGCCGGACCCCACGGATCGAAACGCCGATGATTGATCTTGCAACCTATGCGTTCACCGGTATCGGCCTGGTGTTCTTTGTTGCGGGCACGGTCGGGCTGCTGCGCTTTCCCGACGTATTCAGCCGTCTGCATGCCCTGACCAAGGCAGATAATCTGGGGCTGGGCTTCATCGCGCTGGGTGTCGCCCTGCAAGCCGAGACATGGCGGCAGGTCGCCATGATCGCGGTGATCTGGGCGCTGGCGCTGCTGGCCGCGGGGACCGTATCGCAGCTTATCGCGCGCGACGCGTTGATCAAGCGGGACGGGCGATGACCCTACTGCTCGATGCCGTGCTTTGCGTCCTTCTGCTCGGCACCGCACTGGCAGCGGTGTTGGGGCGCGGGGTGTTCCGGGCGATTGTCTTCTTCATCGTTTACGGCCTCTTGCTGTCGGTGGGCTGGGTCCGGCTCGAAGCGGTGAATGTTGCGCTGGCCGAAGCGGCGATCGGTGCCGGGCTGACCGGGATCCTGCTGCTGACCACCTATGGCAAGCTTACCCGCGTCAGCGCCGAAGCCGAGCCGGATGACGCAGGCGTCAACCTGCCCGTCGCTCTGGTATCGGTGGCAGTGGCCGGCGCGCTGGCCTGGGCATGGAGCGTTCTGCCCGAACCGACCCGCCCGCGCGCCGAACTGGCCGAGGCCCTGCCCCGCGCGGGAGTGGAAAACCCGGTGACGGCGGTGCTCCTGAGTTTCCGCGCATGGGATACATTGCTTGAGAGCGTCGTGCTGCTGGCCGCCCTGATCGGCCTTTGGCTCCTGGGCCGCGATGAGGACTGGCAGCAGCGCCTCGGTGTGCCGCAACACGCGAGGCCGGGCGGGATCATGACAAGCTTCGGACGGGTTCTTCCGCCGGTGGGCTTTCTTGTGGGCGTCTATCTCGTTTTCATCGGGGCGGACGAGCCCGGGGGGGCCTTTCAGGGCGGCACGGTGCTGGCGGCGGTCGGGCTTGTCGCAGCACTTGCCGGGCTGATACAGCCGCCCCGGATCGGGCAATGGCAATGGCACGCGGGACTTGTCCTCGGGCCACTTGTCTTTCTGCTCGCTGGTGTTGCCGGGGCCCTGTCGGACAGCGGTTTTCTGGGCTATCCCGAAGCGATCGCCGGAACGGCCATTCTGGTCATCGAGGCCGCGCTCGCGGCCTCCATCGCGGTGACGCTGGCCTTTCTCGTCATCGGGCCGCCCGAAAAGGGGCATCGGGAATGACCGGGCTTTCGCTCTATGCGCTGACGGGTGCCGTGCTGGTGGGCTTCGGGATCTACGGGCTTCTGGCAAAGCGCCACCTGCTGCGTCGGGTGATCGCGTTCAACCTCATCGGCTCGGGCCTCTTCGTCTTCTTCGGCGCGTCGGCGGCGAGAGGCGAAACGGTGGACCCGGTTCCGCAGGCGCTGATCATCACGGGGATCGTCGTCGCCCTGTCGGCCAGTGCGCTGGCGGTCGGGCTGATCGTCGCCAAGGCAAGGGTGTCGGGGCGCGCCCTGCTGCCCGAGGAAGATGACGACGCATGACAGCGCTTCTCGCCCTTCTCGTGGTGCCCCTCTTCGGTGCACTTGCCGCCATCGCGCTCTCGGGACGGGCGGCGGGTGTTGCTGTCTGGGCTGCGACACTGGTGACGGTTGCCGCCGCATTGGCGCTGGTTTTCCCGGTGGGCCCGCCGGGCATCGTCACGCTGGAGCTCGGCGGGTGGGCGCCGCCGCTCGGCATTGCTCTGGCGGCCGATGGGCTCTCTGTCGCGCTGATCGTGATGAGCGCGCTGGTGATGCTCGGGGCAGGGCTGGCTGCGCACCACAGTATCGGACCCGCGGGCGAGGGTGGGCGGATGGCCTTCGGGTTCTGGCCGCTCATGCTGCTCCTTTGGGCGGCGCTCAATGCAGTCTTCCTGTCGCGTGATCTCTTCAACCTCTATGTGGGCATCGAACTGCTGAGCCTCGCGGCTGTCGGGCTTGTGGCCATCGATGGCAAGGCCAGGGCCTATGCGGCGGCAATTCGGTACCTTGTTTATGCGCTCGCCGGTTCACTGCTCTATCTCGGCGGGGTAGTTCTCACCTATGCGGCGCATGGCACGCTCGATATGGGCCTTCTCGCAGCACGCAGCCCGGCTGTATCCGACGGGCTGGCACTGGCCCTGATGACAGCCGGGTTGATGGCGAAGACCGCGCTTTTTCCCTTCCATGTCTGGTTGCCCCCCGCACATGGCAGCGCACCCGCACCGGCCTCTGCCATGCTGTCGGCGCTGGTGCCCAAAGCCTCATTCGTGATCCTGTTGCGCCTCTGGCTGGAGGCAATGCCGGACCGCGCTTCCGACGGGGCACTTCTTCTCCTTGCGCTCCTGGGCGTGTCGGCGGTGGTCTGGGGCAGCCTGCGCGCCATTGCCCAGACCCGGCTGAAACTCGTCGTCGCCTACTCAACTGTTGCGCAGATCGGCTATCTTTTTGTGGTCTTTCCCCTTGTCGGTGCCACCGGGGGCGATCTGACATTCCGCTCCGATGCGTGGAACGGGCTTGTCCTGCTGATCCTGAGCCATGGTCTGGCGAAATCCGCGATGTTCCTGACGGTCGGGCAATGGATGAATGTCACCGGCAGTGATGCTTTCGACAGGCTGCGCGGCCTTGCAGTGGCGATGCCGATAAGCGTTTTCGGCTTCGCCCTCGCCGCGGTCACGCTTGCCGGCCTGCCACCATCGGGCGGGTTCACGGCCAAGTATCTGATCATGACAGCGGCCTTCGTGTCGGGCCAGTGGGTCTGGGCACTGGTGATGGCAGGGGGTGGGCTCCTGGCGGCGATCTATCTCTACCGGCCCATGGCCGCGCTCTTCGCCCGCAGCGCGCCACCCGAGACGATCACGGTCTCTACGTCGCGGCAGCTTGTCCCGCTGGCCCTGGCCACGGCGTCCATTGCTCTGGGCTTCCTGGCGGCAGGCCTCCTCGAGATGTTGCCGTCGGGGCTGCCGGGGCCGCTCGCCATTTCTGGAGAGGGATCATGACCGCGCTTCTGCCGATCCTCATTCTGCTGACCTCCCTCGTGCCATCGACGATCACCTTTTTTCTCGATCAGGAAAGCTATCGGCTGCGCAACGGGCTCAACCTCGCCGGTGCCCTTCTGAAAGTCGCGCTGATCGTGGTGATGCTCTTTGCCGTTGCGGGCGGCGCAAGCTATGAAACCACACTCGCGCTGGCACCGGGCATGACGCTGCTTTTACGGATCGATGCGCTGGCGCTTTTGTTCATTTCGCTGTCTGCGGTGCTTTGGCTTCTCACCACGGTCTATGCCATTGCCTATTTCGGCACCAAACCGGAACAGTCGCGCTTTTTCGGGTTCTTCGGCCTTTGCGTGGCCGCCACCACCGGGATCGCGCTTTCGGGCTCGCTGATCTCGTTCTTCATCTTCTTCGAGCTTCTCACCCTGAGCACCTGGCCGCTTGTCGCGCACAAGCGTGATGAACCATCGCTGCGCGCCGCGCGGAGCTATCTGATCTATGCACTCCCGTGCAGTGTCGCGCTGCTTGTGGCAATCATCTGGCTGGAGAGCATCACGGGGCCTGTCTTCTTCGCGGAACCGCCGGACCTATCCGGAGTCGATCCGGCCACCCTGAGGACGATTTTCACGCTTTTCATCATCGGTGTGGGCATGAAGGCCGCCCTTGTGCCGCTGCACGGCTGGCTGCCATCTGCAATGGCCGCGCCTGCGCCGGTCTCGGCGCTTTTGCATGCCGTCGCCGTGGTCAAGGCTGGCGCTTTCGGGGTCATCCGGGTGATCTATGATGTGTTCGGGGTGGAGCGGATGGCCGAGCTTGGGGTCGGCACGCCGCTCGCGGTGATCGCTTCGGTCACGATCATCTGGGGGTCGATCAGGGCGCTGCAACAGACCGAAATCAAGAAGCGCCTTGCCTATTCCACCGTCAGCCAGGTCAGCTACATCATTCTTGGCGCGGCCCTTGCCAGCCCCTTCGGCTTCATCGGCGGCCTTGTGCACCTGGTGCATCAGGGCCTGACCAAGATCACCCTGTTCTTCTGCGCCGGCATCTATGACGAGCGGGCGGGGGTGCGCAGCATCACAGGGTTGAATGGCCTCGGGCCGCGCATGCCCTGGACCTCGATCTGTTTTTCGCTTGCCGCGATCGGGATGATCGGGCTTCCGCCCATGGCGGGGTTCGTGACCAAGCTCTATCTCGGGCTGGGCGGGTTGCAGGCCGGTGCACCCTGGGTGCTGGCAGTGCTGGCCGCCTCGACGCTGCTCAATGCCGCCTATTTCCTGCCGTTGCTCTACCGTCTGTGGTTTGTCGATCCGGCAACAGACGCCGCGGGGGAT
>SLDH01000052.1 GCA_007125415.1 Roseovarius sp. | reverse complement strand
TCCCCGGTTTGCGCGGCACCCCGGCGGTCACGATGCAGACATCCGCGCCGGCAATGTCACTATAGGATTGCGTGCCCTTCAGGCTCGCGTCGAACCCTTCGGAGGGGCCCGATTCCGCGATGTCGAGCGCCTTGCCCTCGGGCACGCCTTCGGCAATGTCGAACAGGACGATATCGCCCAGTTCCTTGAGTGCTGCGAGATGCGCGAGAGTGCCCCCGATCTGTCCTGCGCCGATCAGCGCGATCCTGGGTCTGGCCATGAAACTGTCTCCGGTTGCTGGAATTTGGCCTAGGGCTAGTCCCAAAAGGATGCGCGCGCAAGTGTGCGGCGTTGCAGCATGACAGCGGGGCGGGCAGTGACCCGGTGAGATGTTCGCGCTAAAGGATCGCTTCTTGAAAGGCTTAGCGCATGGTGGATGGCGGGTTCAGAAGTCATTCCAATCCGCCTGGCCGGCATGTGCTTGAAACGTCTGTGCCATGCGCGGAGAAATCACGCGGTGATTCTGCAAATCCGCTCAGGCGCCCGTGTCGGTGTTTGGCAACGCCTCCTGAATGGGCTCGAAGGCCTGGCCGCTGGCGAGAAGGCAGGTGAGGCCGCGCGCGGTGGTGACGGTGATGGTCCAGGAGCCGGTGACCGGCGAGGCGAAAACCTCCATCACTGCATTATTCGGCCCAAGTCCCATGGACTGTCGCGTTTCGCCATATCGTGAGGCCAGCCGCTCCACCACCACGTCGCGGGGCGCGCAGTTCACGGATTGGGTGGAGGCCGCCATGGGGGTCAGCGTGACGGTGAGGCAGGTGGCGATCACTGCAGCGGTCGAGAGAGGGTGCAACATGGTATCAGACCTTTCGGTTAGGTTTGGCCCCTGCCGTCGGATGACGACCAGCTTGGGCACAGACCCCTCAACAGAAGGTTAACGCGCGAGACGGTGCGAAAATCACCCGTGATGCTGCGCTGCGGCACGAAAAGGCTTGAACCAAGGCGGGAAAAAATGGCATGCCCCCGCATACCATCGGATCAGCGAAGGGCCAGTCATGGACACTGCCAGCCATCCTTTTCGGTCGGTCCTCTATATTCCGGGATCGATGGACCGGGCGCTCGTCAAGGCGCGGAGCCTTCCGGCGGATGCGATCATATTCGACCTCGAAGATGCCGTCGCGCCCGAGGCCAAGCCTGCCGCGCGGGCCACGCTGGCCGGGGCCTTGCGGGAAGGCGGCTTCGGCAAACGCTACAAGATCGTGCGGACCAACGCGCTGACCACCGAATGGGGGCTCGAGGATGTGCGGATGCTGCGAGAGGCGGGCGCGGATGCGATTTTGCTGCCCAAGGTCAATGCTCCTTCGGATGTGGATGCGCTGGCCGATCTCATCGGCCCGGATTTGCCCATCTGGGTGATGATGGAAACGCCGGTCAGCGTGTTCAACGCGCGCGATATCGCCGCACATGGCCGTGTCTTCGGGCTGGTCACCGGCACGAATGATCTGACCAAGGATCTCGGCGCACGCTATCGGGCTGACCGGCTGCCCCTGATGAATGCGCTACAGCGCATCGTGATGGCAGCCCGTGCGGCCCGGATCGTGGCGATAGACGGTGTCTATAACCGGTTCCGCGACGGCGAAGGCCTGCGGGTGGAATGCGCACAGGGCCGTGATCTTGGGTTTGACGGCAAGACCCTCATCCATCCCTCGCAGATCGAAATCACCAACACGGCTTTCGCTCCGACCGATGACGAGATCTCTCTGGCCGAGCGGCAGATCGCCGCCTATGACGAGAGCATGGCGTCTGGCAGGGGCATTGCGGTGGTCGATGGCATGATCGTGGAACATCTCCATGTGGTTGCGGCCCGCAGGATCCTCGCGAAGGCGCGGGCGGTGGCAGAGATGATGGAGGAGTGACGATGCTATTGTTGATTGCAGGTCTGGCGCTCTGGATGGGAGCGCATTTTTTCAAGCGACTGGCCCCCGAGCAGCGGGCGGCCATGGGCGACAAGGCGCGCGCGCCGGTGGCGCTGAGCATTCTGGCGGGGCTGGTGCTCATGGTGATCGGGTATCGCATGGCCGAAGGGGCGTTCTTCTGGGGGCGCCACCCGGCGACAGTGGGGATCAACAACCTGCTGATGCTGCTATCGGTCTATCTCTTCGCGGTCTCGGGTGCCAGGACGGCGCTGGCACGCCGTATCCGCCATCCGCAACTCATCGCCGTCAAGACATGGGCGGTGGCGCATCTGCTGGTCAATGGCGATGTGGCGTCGATCATCCTGTTCGGCGGGCTGCTGGCTTGGGCCGTGATCGAGGTGATCCTGATCAACCGCGCCGAACCCGAATGGACCCCGCCCGCGCCCGCATCAGCCGCCCGTGAAGTTGCGGCAGTGGTGATTACCGTGGCTGCCTATGCGGCGATTTCGGCGATTCACTACTGGCTCGGCTACCCGGTCTTTGGATAGGCGGAGATGAAGCTCTACCGGTTTCTCAGTGCGGATGATACGTCCGAGTTCTGTCACAAGGTTACCGCTGCGCTCAATGCGGGCTGGTCGCTGCATGGCAGCCCCACCTATGCGTTCGATGCGGCCAATGGTGTGATGCGCTGCGGGCAGGCGGTGATCAAGGAAGTCGAGGGCAGTTACACACCGGATATCAAGCTGGGAGAGCAGTGAGCATGGCAAAGACCAATCCGGGGCGGTTCTTCGAAGACTACACCGTGGGCGAGACCATCCACCATTCGGTGCCGCGAACGGTTTCCGGTGGAGAGCGGGCGCTTTACCACGCGCTCTATCCGGCGCGCCATGCGCTTTACTCATCGGACATGTTCGCCCGGTCCTGCGGGCTGCCGGCCAGCCCGCTGGATGACATGGCGGCGTTTCATGTGATCTTCGGCAAGACCGTGCCCGACATCTCGCTCAATGCGCTGGCCAATCTGGGCTATGCGGAAGGGCGTTGGAGACAGCCGGTCTGGCCGGGCGACACATTGCGCTCGCGCTCGGAGGTGATCGGCCTCAAGCAGAATTCCAACGGCAAGTCCGGGGTGGTCTGGGTGCGTACCCGAGGAATGAACCAACGTGATGAGGTGGTGCTCGACTATGTGCGCTGGGCGATGGTGCGCAAGCGCGACCCCGAAAGCCCTGCGCCCGAGACGGTGATACCCAACCTTGCCCGCGTGGTGGATCCTGCCGATCTGGTGATCCCCGAAGGCCTCGACTTCAGCAATTACGATTTCACCCTTGCGGGAGACACACATCGCTGGGGCGACTACGAATTGGGCGAGCTGATCGACCATGTGGATGGGGTGACCGTCGAGGAGGCCGAGCACATGATGGCCACGCGGCTTTGGCAGAACACCGCAAAGGTCCATTTCGACGCGACCTTGCGGGAGGATGGCCGGCGGCTCATCTATGGAGGGCATGTCATCTCCATGGCGCGCGCGCTCAGTTTCAACGGGCTCGCGAATGCACAGATAATCGTCGGGCTCAATGGCGGCACCCATGCCAATCCCTGCTATGCGGGAGATACGATCAAGGCCTGGTCCGAGGTTCTGGACAAGGCCGAGACAGCAGCACCAGGTGTCGGGGCGCTGCGCCTGCGCCTTGTGGCAACGAAGGGCGGGATGCCCTTTGTGCTGAAGGATGCCGAGGGCCGCTGGCGGCCCGAAGTGTTGCTCGATCTGGACTACTGGGTGCTGATGCCGCTCTGATCTTGCGAGACGGTGGAGCGGTGGCACCGGCAGGCGCCTCCGGCGGGAGTATTTCGGGAACAATGAAAGCGGATCTGCCCGCTCTTGCCCTGTTGCGGAATCGGCGGCATGGTAAATTGCTTGGGGGAGGAGACATCATGCGCAAGTTTCTCGTTGTTCTGGACGACAGTCGGGAATGTCTCAATGCCATGCGCTTTGCGGCCATGCGAGCGGCGCGGACCAGGGCCGGGGTCGAGGTGCTTGCAGTGATCCCGCCTGATGAATTCAACCACTGGATCGGCGTCGGTGATCTGATGCGGGAAGAGGCGCGCGAGCGGATCCATGCGCATTTCGAGGTTTTCGCAAAATGGATGCGCGACAAACAGGGTGTGGACCCCGAGCTCGTGATCCGGGAGGGCGAACCGGTGACCGAGATCATCGCGCAGGTCCAGGAAGACAGCGATATCGGCGTTCTGGTACTGGGGGCGGGAACGGGCCGGAAGGGGCCGGGGCCGCTCGTGACCCAATTGAGCAAGACATCGGGCAGCCTGCCCATTCCCATCACCATCGTGCCGGGGGATCTCTCGAAGGAGCGGCTCGAAGAGATCACGTAAAGATTAGAATCGTTCCAAACCTTGACTTGTGAGGGCGCTCCCCGCATATCAGCAAGAGGCGAAAGGGGTTGTGCATGTTTATCCAGACCGAATCCACACCAAATCCGGCGACATTGAAATTTCTGCCCGGCCAGACCGTGCTCGAAGCGGGAACAGCGGATTTTCCCAGTGCCGAGGGCGCGGACGCCTCACCCCTTGCCGAGCGCATCTTCCGGGTACACGGCGTTTCAGGCGTGTTTTTCGGCCATGATTTCGTGACGGTCACCAAGAGTGAGGGGGCGGAATGGGACCATATGAAGCCTGCCATCCTCGGCGCGATCATGGAGCATTTCCAATCCGGCAAGCCGGTCATGCTGGGTGCGGCATCTGCCGCGTCGGGCCATGCGGAGCATACGGGGGAGGATGGCGAAATCGTCAGCCAGATCAAGGAATTGCTTGATACGCGGGTGCGTCCGGCGGTGGCCCAGGATGGTGGTGATATCACCTTTCACGGATTCGAGCGGGGGGTGGTCTACCTGCATATGCAAGGGGCCTGTGCCGGATGCCCTTCATCGACGATCACCTTGAAAATGGGGATCGAGAACCTGTTGCGGCACTATATCCCCGAAGTGACCGAGGTGCGCCCGGTTGGCGTCTGACGCGCCGCTTCTGGCGTTCGATACATCGGCCGCGCATTGCGCGGCCGCTTTGCTGCTCGACGGTCGGGTCGTGACGCGGGCGGAAAATATGTCGCGGGGACAGGCGGAGCGCCTGATGCCTTTGCTGGACGAGCTCTTGCGGGCGGAGGCGATACGTTTTTCTGATCTGGGACGGATCGGTGTTGGGACAGGGCCCGGCAATTTCACCGGGATACGCATCTCGGTGGCTGCGGCGCGCGGCCTTGCGCTTGGCCTGCGTGTGCCGGCAGTCGGCGTGTCCTGTCTGGCGGCAGTGCGCGCAGCCGCATCGGCCGGCTGCGCCGCCATCGTGGCACCGCGTGGCATGGCGTACGTGCAGATGGGAGACGGCGCGCCGGTGCTCGAGCCTCTGGGAGATGTCCCAAGCGATGCCGCCTGGCTGGAGTGTCCCGAAACCCTTGTCGCAGCAATCGCCCGGCTTGCTGCCAGCGCGGCCGCGAATGGACCGGCCCCATCCCCGTTCTACCTCAAGCCGGCGGATGCCGCCCCGTCACGTGATCTGCCGCCGCGCCTGCTCGATGACGCCTGAGACCATGGCGGCGATGCATGGTCGGGCCTTTGCCGGGCAGGGGCGGGGCTGGGCTGCGGAAGAATTTGCCCGGCTTTTGTCCTCTACGCATGTTTTCGCGGTGCATGGAGAGCACGGCTTTGTCCTTGGGCGCGTCGTGGCGGATGACGCCGAATTGTTGACCATTGTCGTGGACCCCGTGCAGGCAAGCCGCGGGCATGGCACGGCGCTTCTGGCAGAGTTCGAGCGAGCTGCGGCAGAGCGGGGTGCCATCCGCGCGGTTCTGGAAGTGGCTGCGGACAATGCGGCGGCACGAGCGCTCTACCGGCGTTCGGGTTATGAGCAGATCGCCCGCCGTCGCAGCTATTACACGCGCCCTGCCGGGCCGCCGGTCGATGCGCTGATCATCGAGAAGATACTCTCTGCGCAGGTAGCGGAGGGGCGGCCAACCTAGAACCAGAGACGGGTGCCAAAGGCCTATCTGTGCGAGAGGAATCCGGCCTGCTGGGGAAATCCCGATCACATGTCTTGCAATGCGCGCGGACATGGGGCTAGGAGTTTTCATGCAGATCTATCTCCCCATCGCCGAGGTCTCGGTCAACGCCTTCCTGCTGCTGGGATTGGGCGGCATGGTGGGGGTCTTGTCGGGGATGTTCGGTGTCGGTGGCGGCTTTCTGATGACGCCGCTTCTGTTTTTCATCGGCATCCCGCCCGCCGTTGCCGTGGCGACGGAGGCGAACCAGATCGTTGCCTCGTCCTTTTCCGGCGTTCTGGCCCATTTGCGGCGCAAGACCGTCGATCTGAAGATGGGAACGGTGTTGCTGATCGGCGGTCTGATCGGTGCTGCGCTTGGTGTGATGGTCTTCAACTATCTGAAATCACTGGGGCAGGTCGATCTTCTGGTCCGGCTTTGCTACGTGGTTTTTCTGGGTGTCATCGGGTTCTTGATGTTCGTGGAGAGCCTCAGGGCGATTCGGAACATCCGCCGTGGTGCGCCGCCGAAGCGCAGAAGGCACGGTTGGGTGCATAAGCTGCCCTTCAAGATGCGGTTTCGCACCAGTGGTCTGTACATCAGCGCCATCCCCCCGTTGCTTGTGGGGGTCTCTGTCGGGGTGTTGGCGGCCATCATGGGGGTCGGCGGCGGGTTCATCATGGTGCCGGCGATGATCTACATCCTGGGCATGCCAACGAAAGTGGTGGTGGGCACGTCGCTCTTCCAGATCATCTTCGTCACCGGCTTTACCACCATGCTGCATGCCATGACGAATTACACCGTTGATATCGTGCTTGCTGTGCTGCTGCTTGTGGGCGGGGTAATCGGCGCACAGATCGGGACGCGGATCGGCACCAGGATACCGGCCGAGCAATTGCGGATTCTGCTCGCCATGATGGTGCTTGCGGTCTGTGGCAAGCTGGCGATGGATCTTCTCATCATGCCGCGCGAGCTTTACTCCGTCGGCAGCGTGGACGGTGGTCACTGATGCGTGTGGTTGCTCTCATCACCTGTCTTGTCTTGCCGGTTGCGGCCTCCGGCGAGGAGGTCGTTCTGGGGCTGAGCCAGGATCAGGTCGCAATCACCACGAATTTCGATGGATCGGAGATTCTCGTTTTCGGTGCGGTGAAGCGCGAGGCGCCTATTCCTGAAGATGGACTGGATGTGGTCGTGGCCATCGCGGGGCCGTCAAAGCCTGTCGTGGTCAGGCGCAAGGAGCGGCGGTTCGGCATCTGGGCCAATACGGAATCCGTGACATTCGATGCGGCGCCCAGCTATTACACGGTGGTGACAACAGGCCCCCTGAGCGAAGTTCTTTCGAATGTGGAGGATTTGCGCCACCGGGTTTCGATACCGCTGGCCATCCGGTCAGTCGGAGCTGCGGAGGGAGATGTCGATGTGCAGGCCTTCATCGATGCGGTGATTCGCATCGGAGAGGACAGTGGCGCCTATTCCACCCAGGAAGGGGCGGTGACGCTGGATCAGGATACGCTTTTCCGAACCTCGATCAACCTGCCGGCGAATCTTACCGAAGGCGACTACGCCACACGGATTTTCCTTACCCGCAACGGCGATGTCGTGTCGAAATTCGAAACGATGATCACCGTGCGCAAGGCAGGGCTCGAGCGGTGGCTTTTCACGCTCTCGCGTGAGCAACCTTTCTGGTACGGGCTGATGTCGCTGGCGATCGCGATTGGCGCGGGATGGCTGGCTTCAGCGGCGTTCAGGGTGTTGCGCCGGGGGTGATGCAGGGCTTGCGCGACCGCCCCTGAGCCAATAGGCGACGAAAACCCCCGGCCGTTCACGGCCGGGGTCTTGTGGTGTTCGTGCACGCCCGTTGAAGATCAGCTTTTCTTCT
>SLDH01000180.1 GCA_007125415.1 Roseovarius sp. | reverse complement strand
TCATGCGACTGTGCGAGGGCCGCCTGTGCCCGGCGCGCCTCCGACTCCGAGCGCTCAAGGGTCTTGCGGCTGTCATCCAGAAGGCGCTGCGCCGACTGGTGGCGCGCGGCAAGCCGGGCGACATCCTCGGTCCGGGTGCTCATCTCGCCTTCACGGGCCTGCAGGGCGAGCGCCGCCGCGCGCGCGGCCTCCGCGGCCTCTTCGAGCAACGCCTCGTGGCCCGTGCCGGCCGCGGCCAGTTCCTCCGCTTCTGCCTCAAGCTGCGCGATGGTTTCTCCCGCGTCGCGGTTCAGACCGGCCTCGCGGCTCATGTCGAAGGTCAGTTGCTCAATGCGCGCTTTCAGGGTTTCGAGCCGCTCATGCGCACTTGCCTCCCGTGCATCAAGCGCATCGCGCTCGACAACGAGCCGCTGAAGCACGGCTGCGGCGATCGCCTCTTCCTCGCGCAGGGGCGGCAGGGCAAGATCAGCGGCTTCCCGGCGCTTTGCGGCATCCCGCGCGGCGGCCTCGCTGCGCGCCGCGGCACCTGTCTGGCTGCGCAGGGCCTCGTCGGCGCTGGCGCTGGCCGCATCGGCCTCTTTCCAGCGGCGATAGAGCAACAGCCCCTCGGCCTGCCGCAGGGCCGCGCCGATTTCGCGGTAGCGCGTGGCCTGTTTGGCCTGCCGCGCGAGCCCCGCAAGCTGGCTGGCAAGCTGTTCGATGACGTCATCAAGCCGCGTGAGGTTCGCCTCGGCCCCCCTCAGTTTCAACTCCGCCTCGTGGCGGCGCTGGTAGAGCCCCGAAATGCCAGCCGCCTCCTCCAGAATGCGGCGGCGCGCCTTGGGCTTGGCATTGATCAGTTCTGCAATTTGCCCCTGCCGCACCAGGGCCGGCGAATGCGCGCCGGTAGAGGCGTCGGCGAACAGCATCTGCACGTCCCGCGCCCGGACATCCTTGGCATTGACCTTGTAGGCGCTGCCCACGTCGCGGGTGATCCGGCGGACGATCTCCAGGTGATCGCTGTCATTGAACCCTGCGGGGGCGAGCCTGTCCGAATTGTCGATATGAATCGCGACCTCGGCGAAATTGCGCGCCCCGCGTGTCGCGGCCCCGGCGAAGATCACATCCTCCATCCCGCCTCCGCGCATCGCGGTGGGGCGATTTTCCCCCATGACCCAGCGCAGTGCCTCGAGCAGGTTCGACTTGCCACAGCCATTGGGGCCGACCACGCCGGTCAACCCGTTTGCGATGATGAGATCCGTGGGGTCCACGAAACTCTTGAAGCCTGTCAATCTCAGTCTGGAAAACTGCACGTTCAGCCTTTCAGGTCCGGCGATTCCGGATTTGGCCGAGTGTGGCGGCAGAAGGGCCCGTCTGTCAACATGGCTGCGCTGGATATGGGGTGCAGTATGCGGCTTATCCACAAGATATGCCCGCAACTGCGAGGGCGTGGCGGGCGCTGCCGTTGCACTGTCCGGCCGCTCGGGCCTTTGCGGGCTTGACGCGGCCGGACTACCTTTCCTAATCTCTGCCGATGCTCATCGTCACTCGCGGCAATCCACGTGATCCTCAGGCAGCCCGGCTCCTGCAGAGCAGCCATGCGCTGATGCAAGAGCTTTTTCCGGTCGAAGACATCTATGCGCTCGACATCGAAGAACTGTGTGCGCCCGACATCCGTTTTTTCGTCGCGCGACAGGAGGCGCGGATGCTCGGCACCGCGGCACTCGCGATCCGGGACGGCTATGGCGAGGTCAAATCCATGTTCACCGCCCTCGAAGGCCGGGGCCGGGGCGTGGCGGCAGCGCTCTTGCGGCGGATTGAAGATGAGGCGCGCAGCAGCGGCCTGCCGGAGTTGAAACTGGAGACGGGAGCCGCGCTGGAGGCGGCGATGCGGCTTTATGCCCGACATGGCTTTGTGACCTGCGCCCGTTTCGGAGACTATGCCGAGAACACCACCAGCATTTACATGTCGAAACCGCTTCAGATGCCGGGCCGGCACCGCAATTCGAAAAACCCGTCGTAGATTTCCACAGCATCACAATCGAAATCGCGCGGCTGGCGGGGCAATCCGCCATCCGGCCCGCAATCAAGACGCGCCCGCGCCGCCTGAGCGTCGCCATCCGCGCGCAGGACAAGACAACCCGTCGCCTGTTCAATCGCCAGAACGGCGCGGGTCATCGCCGCAGCGTAGCGTTGAGGCGGTTCCGCATTGGTGCGCAGCGCCAGCGCCGTGTCACCCCGCTGGCGCACCTCGAAGTGGCTGCCGCCGATCTCGACATGCGTCACCGGTGCGCCCAGAAACCTCGGATCGGTCAGATCACAAGCGACAAGAACAAGCACGCAAGCAAGGCCGGAATGCACTTTCATGGCGACAATCTTCGCTCCGGGTGGTTAACGAGGCGTAAAAATCGGCGCGGTGGCGACGATGATCAGATCATTTCGTCCCGAACCCTGGCGAGCCGTCCCCGCCATCCCCCGGATCAGGCGAACAATGGGAACAGTGTAGCGCGCGAGGCGAGATTGATGGGACAAGTTCTCGGATATCCGGCCTCAGCCCGGAACCGTGTTCTGCCAAATTGATGAATGTGACAGGATTTTTAATTGTCTGACATTTTGTTCTGTGTCAGCCTTTGCAGACGGCACCTGCGCAGGATGCAGGCATTGGTGCCGATTCTGGGAGGACATCATGAATCTAAGACCCGATCCGACATTCTACCCGACCGCGAAGATGGCAATGGAAGCCCCGGTCGAAACGCTGGCCTTCACCCTCATGCTCAGCCCCGATGGCAGCCAGCCCGACGGCCTGGCCGTGGTGGATGTGGACCCGAAATCGGCCACCTATGGCCAGATCGTTCACAGCCTCTTCATGCCCAACAAGGGCGATGAGTTTCACCATTTCGGATGGAACGCCTGCTCCTCGGCGCTGTCTCCCCTGACGGGCCATGCGTTCTATGAGCGGCGCTATCTGATCATTCCGGGCATCCGCTCCAGCCGTATCTATGTGATCGACGTGAAGGAGCCGCTCAAGGCCAAGATACACAAGATCATCGAACCCGAAGAAGTTTTCGAAAAGACCGGCTATTCGCGCCCCCATACGATCCATTGCGGCCCCGAGGGCATCTATGTCAGCACGCTGGGCGGTGGCGGCGAGGACGGCATGGACGGCCCCCCCGGCATCTTCATCATGGATTGCGAGACCTTCGAGATTCGCGGCCGCTACGAGATGGACCGCGGCAAGCAGGACAAGCATTATGATTTCTGGTGGAACCTGCCGCGCGATTACATGGTCAGTTCCGAATGGGGCCTGCCGCCGCAATTCGAGAACGGCATCGTGCCCGAAGATCTGCTCAGCAACAAATACGGCCATTCGATCCATTTCTGGAACCTGCGCCAGCGCAAGAATGTCCAGACCATCGACCTTGGCGAAAATCACCAGATGGCGCTGGAAATCCGCCCGGCGCATGACCCGGCCAAGGATTACGGGTTTTGTGGCGTCGTGGTCGATACCACCAACCTGCAGGGCGCGATCTTCACCTGGTGGCAGAAGGAAGACGGCACCTTCGACGCGAAAAAGACAATCACCATAGATCCGCGCCCGGAGAAGCCCGAAAACCTGCCGCCGCTTCTGCAGGGGTTCGAGGCGGTGCCGCCGCTCGTTACCGATATCGACCTGAGCCTCGATGACAAATACCTCTATGTGGCCTGCTGGGGCATGGGCGAGATGCATCAATATGATGTCTCGGACCCGTTCAATCCGTTCCTCGCCGGCAAGGTGGAACTGGGCGGGATTGCCCGTGGCACGAAACACCCCAATGGCAAGCCCTTCGCCTACGGCCCGCAGATGGTCGAGATCAGCCGCGACGGCAAGCGCGTCTACTGGACCAATTCGCTCTATTCCACCTGGGACGACCAGTTCTATCCCGATGACGAGGGCGGACAGATGGTGATGGCCCATGTGGGCGAAAACGGCGGGCTGACCCTGGCCGAGGATTTCTACGTCGAATTCCCCGCGGGATACCGCAGCCACCAGATACGGCTGGAGGGGGGCGATTGCTCCACCGACAGCTTCTGCTACCCCTCCGTCTGAGGCGTGGAGAACACAGCATCGGTGGCGGCCCTTTGGTGGGCCGTCATCGCATCGGGGGTCTATCACGGGGTCAATCCCGGGATGGGCTGGCCTCTGGCGGTCTCCTCGGCGCTGATGGAACGCAAGACGGCCGGCCTCTTCAGGGCGCTCGTGGCGCTGGCGGGCGGTCATCTGCTGGCGATGATGGCGATTTTGCTGCCCTTTTCCATGCTGTTTCTGCTGGCGGAATACCAGCGTCAGATCCAGATCGGGGCGGCGCTCCTGGTGATCGCCCTCGGGGCCTATCTGCTCATCAACCGTCGGCATCCGAGATTTCTGGCGCGGGTGCCGCCCTCCAGACTGGCGCTCTGGTCGTTTCTGGCCGCCATGGCACATGGCGCTGGGCTGATGCTGGTGCCGATCTATCTCGGCATCTGCGCCACGGTGGAAACCGATGCAGGCCACGCCGCCGCCGAAACGCTCATGGCCGGCACGCTGGGCATCGCGCTGGTGGTGGCTGTGGTGCATACCGCCGCGATGACCGGATCAGGCGGCGCGCTGGCCTTCGGGGTTTACCGCTGGCTGGGGCTGAAGTTTCTGTCCAGAAGCTGGTTCAATCTCGATGTGCTCTGGGCCCTGAGCCTGATCCTCGTGGGCATCATGGCGCTCACATTCGCCCATTGAGCAATGCTTGCGCCTGCAAAGGGCTGGTCATATGATCTTACCAATCAACGACAGGCCCTCTCATGCCCTTTCAGAAAGTCATGCCGGAAAAGCTCTCGACGGCCGTTACCCGGCAGATCGAAAAACTCATTCTGCGCGGAATCCTGCGCCCCGGCGAGCGGCTTCCGTCCGAACGTGATCTGGCCGAGAAACTGGCCGTCTCGCGCCCGTCGCTGCGCGAGGCCGTGGCGGAATTGCAGGCCAAGGGCCTTCTGAGCACACGCGCAGGCTCGGGCATCTATGTGGCGGATGTGCTGGGAAGCGCCTTCTCTCCGGCGCTGATCCAGCTTTTCGCCGATCATGACGAAGCGGTGTTCGATTATGTGGCCTTCCGCCGGGACCTGGAAGCGCTCTGCGCCGAACGCGCGGCAAGGCTGGCCTCGGATACCGATCTCGAGGTGATCGCCGCGATCTTCGCGAAGATGGAGACGGCCCACGCGCGCAAGGACCCCGAGCGCGAGGCACAAATCGACGCGGAGTTTCACATGGCCATCATCGAAGCGAGCCATAACGTGATGATGCTTCACATGATGCGCTCGATGTTTCAGCTCCTGCGCGAAGGCGTCTTCTACAATCGTCAGGCGATGTTTCGTCAGCATACCGGCCGCACCACCCTGCTCGACCAGCACCGCGCGATGAACGAGGCGATTCAGGCGCGCAATGCACCCGCCGCGCGTGCCGCGGTGGAGGCGCATCTGGGATATGTCGAACAGGCGTTGCGTGATCGCAAACGCTCCGAGAAGAACGAGGAGATCGCCCGGCAGCGGCTGGAACACGAACGCGCCCGCTGATCCGACGTCGGGCCGACCGCGCGCCGGAGTTCCCGCCCGGTATCGGCCAGACGTCATCCTTGCGCTTGACCCCGACACTGCGCTGTGATGCTCTCCCACAGGATCGCAAGAACAGCTCAAATGCCATGCCGGTTCTCGGCAACATGGCCCCCACAAGCCTGGAGACCTGACATGACTGCGCCGGGGCAAAACCTGAAGATCAATCCCGAACGGCTGTGGGACAGCCTCATGGAGATGGCCAGGATCGGCCCCGGCGTGGCAGGCGGCAACAACCGTCAGGCGCTCACCGATGAAGACGGGCAAGCCCGCGCGCTCTTCCGGTCATGGTGCGAAGAAGCCGGGCTCAGCATGGGCCTCGATGATATGGGCAACATGTTCGCCCGGCGCGACGGGACCGACGCGGATGCGCTGCCCGTCTATGTGGGCAGCCATCTCGACACCCAGCCCACGGGCGGCAAATACGATGGCGTGCTGGGCGTGCTGGCCGGGCTGGAGATCATCCGCACCCTCAACGATCTCGACATCCGCACGAAACACCCCATCGTCGTGACCAACTGGACCAATGAGGAAGGCAGCCGTTTCGCGCCCGCCATGCTGGCCTCGGGTGTCTTTGCCGGCGTCATGGAGCGCGACTGGGCCTATGACAGGGTCGATGCGGAAGGCAAGCGCTTCGGGGACGAACTGGAACGCATCGGCTGGAAAGGCCCGGAAAGAACGGGCGCGCGCAAGATGCATGCCTTTTTCGAATTGCACATTGAACAGGGGCCGATTCTCGAGGCGGAAGGCAAGGACATTGGGATCGTCACCCACGGCCAGGGCCTGCGCTGGATCGAATGCACGGTGACCGGCAAGGGCCAGCACACCGGCTCGACACCGATGTATATGCGCCGCAACGCGGGCCGGGCGCTGGCACGGGTAACCGAAGCGGTACACCAGATCGCCCTGAAGCATCAGCCCGATGCCGTGAGCGCCATCGGCCATATCGATGTCTATCCCAACAGCCGCAATGTCATCCCCGAGAAAGTGGTGTTCACCGTGGACATGCGCAGCCATGTGCTCGAGACGCTCGAAGCGATGGTGGCGGAGTTCGACAGCACCGCGCCGGGGCTTTGCGCCGATGTGGGGGTCAGTTTCAAATCACGGATCGTCGGTGCCTTTGACCCTCCCGCCTTCGATGCCACGCTCATCTCCCGTGTACGCGACGCGGCCGAGCGGCTGGGTTACAGCCACACGAATCTGGTCTCGGGCGCCGGGCATGACGCCTGCTGGATCAACAAGATCTGCCCCACAACCATGGTGATGTGCCCCTGCAAGGACGGGCTGAGCCATAACGAGGCCGAGGAAATCACCCCCGGCTGGGCCGCCGCGGGCACCGATGTGCTGATGCATGCGGTGGTGGAAACCGCCGAGATAACTGGGTGATTCCCGCTGCCGCGCCAGCGTGATCCTCGAGGTATTCCAGCCCTGCAGAATGCCCCCGCTCCTTCAATCGAGCGGGGGACTTTCACTGTTCACGGTCATCGGCTCTCCAGCCTGTACCGTGGCACCAGAAAACAACGTAATCCTTTCATTGTTCTTAAAATACTCAAAGGAACGGCGCTCGGGCTCATAACGTCGATTGAGTATTTGTCGAACAATGAAAGCAGGGGGTTGCTCCCTTGCGGTCGGACTCGGCAAAGCGCCATCCGGCACGTTACATTCTCAAATCAATTTGCCACACTCCCGCCACATTCGCCTGTCTTGCGGCATGTACCGCGCCATCCACAACATGTTGCAGGCTCCGCACGAAAATTACTCAAAAACGACTGTAATTGAACACTTTATTCGTGAATGACCCTGTGCTATCGTTGATCTTAAACAAAGCGGCCAGTCGGACAACCGGCGGCCATGAGGCAGAAAAAGAGTAGATCAATGGAAACGCGAAACACGCAGTTGATGCGGTGGGCGCTGTTGTTGCTCGCCACCATCTGGATGCTGGTCATCGTCCCGCTCAGCGCCGCGGCGGCACCCTATGCCGCAATGGTCATGGATGCGCGCGATGGCAAGGTTTTGCATTCACGAAACGCTGATACGCGGCTTCATCCGGCATCATTGACCAAGATGATGACACTCTATGTCGTGTTCGAGGCCGTTCAGAATGGTGAGATCGGCCTCGATACCCCTGTGAGGATCTCGGCAAAGGCCGCCGCGGAGCCGCCCAGCAAACGGGGACTGCGCGCAGGCCAGACGATAAACCTGCGCTATCTCATCCGTGCAGCGGCAGTCCGCTCCG
>SLDH01000241.1 GCA_007125415.1 Roseovarius sp. | reverse complement strand
TTCTCATGTCATGACGATGTCCATCATGCCGGCAAGGGCCGGTGAGGACATGGTGACGAGCTTCACCCTCGACAACGGTCTCGAAGTGGTGGTCATCGAAGATCGTCGCGCACCGGTCGTGCAGCACATGATGTGGTATCGCGCGGGATCGGCGGATGAGCCACCCGGTGTGTCCGGGATAGCGCATTTTCTCGAACATCTGATGTTCAAGGGCACCAGAACCATGGAGCCAGGGGAGTTTTCGAGCGTCGTGGCGCGGAACGGTGGCCGGGACAATGCCTTTACCAGTTTCGATTTCACCGGATATTTCCAGCGCGTTGCCGCGGACCGGCTGGGGTTGATGATGGAGATGGAGGCGGATCGGATGATCAATCTCGATCCGCCGCTCGAAGAGGTGCTGAGCGAGAGGAAGGTGATCATCGAGGAGCGCAATCAGCGCGTCGAGAATGACCCGTCGGCGCTCTTTCGCGAGCAAATGCGGGCGATGCTCTATCTCAATCACCGCTATGGGGCACCGATCATTGGCTGGCAGCATGAAATGTCGGTGCTCGAGAAGGAAGATGCGCTGGACTTCTACAGGCTGTTCTACGGCCCGAACAACGCCGTGTTGATCGTGGCCGGCGATGTGGACCCGGATGAGGTGCTGGCCCTGGCGCAGAAGCATTACGGACCGATCCCGGCCAATCCCGCGATCGAGCCGCGCGACCGTCCGCAGGAGCCACGCCACATGGCCGCGCGCCGGCTTGTGATGGAGGATGCGCGCGTGGCCCAGCCCTATGTGATGCGCAGCTATCTCGCGCCTGCGCGCCGCTCGGGCGCGCAGGAGGAGGCAGCGGCGCTGACGATGCTGGCGGCTGTGCTGGGCGACGGCACCAATTCGGTGCTGGCGGGCAAGTTGCAGTTCGACAGCGATGTAGCGCTTCACGCGACCGCCTGGTATAGTGGCCTTTCGCTCGATGACACCAGTTTCACGCTGGTGGCCGTGCCATCTGCCGGAGTGAGCCTGAAGGAGGTGGAGGATGCGATGGACAGAGCCGTGGCCGAATTTCTCGATGAAGGGGTTGATCCCGAACATCTCGAGCGCATCAAGGGCCAGAGCAGGGCCCAGCGCATCTATGAGCGTGACGATGTGGGCGCTCTGGCGAACAGATATGGACGCGCCCTGACCCAGGGGCTCACCGTGGCGGATGTGCAGTCCTGGCCGGATATCCTGCAGGAGGTGACGGGCGATGACATCATCGCGGCTGCGCGCGAAGTCTTCATTCCCCAGAACTCGGTCACGGGATGGCTGACCCAACCGGAGGTGACGCAATGATCCGCCTGTTACTGATGCTTGCCGCGACAGCCCTGTTTGCAGCACTGCCCGCCCGTGCGGATATCGAGATCCAGGAAATCACCACCGAGACCGGGATCGAGGCCTGGCTTGTCGAGGAACCTTCGATCCCCTTCGTCGCGCTTGAAATCAAGTTTCGGGGGGGCAGCGTGATCGACCCCGAGGACAAGCTCGGGGCCACCAATCTGATGAGTGCGCTCCTGAACGAGGGCGCGGGCGATCTCGATGCGCGCGCCTTCGAGCGGGAGAAGGATGCGCTCGCGGTGTCCATCTCCAGCCGTGTCAACCGCGATGCGCTTTCCGTGTCGTCCCGCTTTCTGACCGAAAACCGCGAGGAAAGCGTGGCGTTGTTGCGCGCTGTCCTGACCGAGCCGCGCTTCGACGAGGATGCGATCGAGCGGGTCCGCGCACGGGTGCTTTCATCTCTGGCATCCGACATGACGGATCCGCAGGCGCTGGCCGGTGCGGCCTCCGACAGCCTGCTCTATGCGGGGCATCCCTATGCCAACCCGGTAAGGGGCACGGTCGAGTCCGTTGCAGAACTGAGCCGTGATGACCTGGTGGCAGCGCATCGCCGGGCCATCATCCGCGATGGAATTTATGTCAGCGCCGTGGGCGATATCACGGCGGCGGAACTGAGCGCGCTGCTCGATGCGCTCTTCGATGGGCTGCCCGAAAGCACAGCCGATCTGCCGGAGGAGACAGACCCCTTTCTGCCCGGCGGGGTGAAGGTGGTTGACTTCGAGACACCTCAGACCGTGATCCGTTTTGCCCAGCCCGGAATGTCGCGCGACCATCCCGATTTCTTCGCGGCCTTCATCCTCAATCACATTCTGGGTGGCGGCGGTTTCGAGAGCCGGTTGATGCAGGAAGTGCGTGCGAAGCGTGGTCTGACCTATGGCATCTACACCTACCACTCCGGCGCATCCTATGCTCAGGTCTGGGCAGGAGGAACCTCAACGGCAAATCACCGTGTGGCCGAAACCGTTGAGGTGATTAGAGAGGAATGGGCGCGCCTGCGCGATGAAGGTATCAGCGCCGAGGAACTGGAGAACGCCAAGACCTATCTCACCGGTGCCTATCCGTTGCGCTTCGATGGGAACAGCCGGATCGCCAGTATCGCGGTGAACATGCAGTTCGATGACATGCCGGCCGATTACATCGCCACGCGCAATGACAAGGTGAACGCCGTGACGCTCGAAGAGATCAATCGCGTCGCTCGCGAATGGCTTGACCCGGAGCTTCTGACCTTCGTTCTGGTCGGCCAGCCCGAGGGTATCGAGCCGACGATCAACTAGGCGCCGGGATGCCCGGACCGCTCTATGTCATCCCGGACATTCACGGGCAGCTTGGCAAGCTGGACCGTGCCTTGTCGCTGATCGAGCGGGATGCGGGCCCGGAGGCGCGCATCGTCTTTCTGGGTGATTACGTGGATCGCGGACCCGACAGCCGGGGCGTGCTTCAGCGCCTGGTCGATGGGATGGAAGCCGGCCGGCCCTGGACCCTTCTGCGCGGCAACCACGAAGCCATGATGCTGGAAGCTCTGGCGGCCGACGACCCCCCTGGGAAGCGCGGCCGCCTCAGCTGGTTCAACGAGCATGTATCGGGTGAGACGCTGGCATCCTACGGGTTGAGCCGCCATGACAGCTCCGCCACCATCCATCAGGCCATTCCGCAGGCGCATCTGGACCTGATCGGTCAGACGAAGCTCTGGCATGCCACGGAAAGCCTGATCCTTGTCCATGCCGGTCTGCGCCCGGGCGTGGCCCTGCCGGACCAGAGCGTGGAGGATATTCTCTGGATACGCGAGCCCTTCTTGTCGGACAGGTCCGATCATGGCCGCCTTGTCGTGCACGGGCACAGCGCGGTGCCATGGCCCGAGCATCACGGCAATCGTGTGGCGCTCGATGGCGGTGCAGGCTGGGATCGGGCCTTGCATGTCGCCGTGTTCGAGGGCAGGGATTGCTGGCTGCTTGGTGGGCATGGGCGTCGGAGCCTGCCTGCTCCCTGAGATCGGTGCCCGTGACGGCGCGTTCTCATTGCTCCTGGCCGGGGGGCCGCGCTAGGATCGCCTCAGCAGTTGATCAGGAGTGTCCATGATGACCGATATCGTAATCCTCGACGGCGCGCGCACCGCCATCGGCGGCTTTGGCGGCAGTCTTGCGGCTGTCCCTCCCGCTGCGCTGGGCGCGCATGTTGCCAGGGCAGCGATGGCGCGCGCCGGTGTCAGCCCCGACCGGATCGGCCATGTGGTGTTCGGCCATGTGATCAACACCGAACCGAAGGACATGTATCTGTCACGTATCGCCGCGATGGAGGCGGGCATCCCCGACACGACACCGGCAATGAACGTGAACCGGCTCTGCGGGTCGGGCGCGCAGGCCGTTGTCTCGGCGATGCAATCGCTGATGCTGGGGGATGCGGATTTCGCGCTGGCCGGCGGGGCCGAAAGCATGACGCGCGCGCCCTTCATCAACCCCGATCAGCGCTGGGGCGCGAAGATGGGCGATATCCGCACGCTCGACATGATGCTGGGGGCGCTCACCTGTCCCTTCGGCGCCGGGCATATGGGTGTGACTGCCGAAAATGTCGCGGCGGAACACGGGATCACCCGTGCCGAACAGGATGCCTTTGCGCTGGAGAGCCAGCGCCGCGCCGCCGCGGCGATCGCGGCGGGTCATTTCGACAGCCAGATCGCACCGATCGACCTGCGCGTGAAACGCGATATGGTCGCCTTCAGGGCTGATGAGCACCCCAAACCCACAAGCGCCGAGGCGTTGGCGGGGCTGCGGCCCGCCTTTCAGAAGGATGGCACGGTCACGGCGGGCAATGCCAGCGGCATCAATGATGGCGCGGCGGCGCTCGTGCTGGCCCGCGCAGAGGCGGCGGCAGCGGCGGGGCTGAGCCCCAGGGCGCGGCTACTGGGCTATGCGATTGCCGGCGTGCGCCCCGAGGTGATGGGTATCGGCCCTGTCCCCGCCGTGCAGGCCCTGCTGGCCAGAACGGGGCTCGGGGTGGATGATTTCGACATCATCGAGAGCAACGAGGCTTTCGCGGCGCAGGCGCTTGCGGTCAACAAATGTCTCGGTCTGGATCCCGCGAAGGTGAACCCCAATGGGGGCGCGATTGCACTCGGCCATCCGGTGGGGGCCACGGGCGCGATCCTGACCCTGAAGGCGCTCTACGAGTTGGAGCGCATCTCCGCCCGCCGTGCGCTGGTGACGATGTGCATCGGCGGCGGACAGGGGATCGCTCTGGCCCTCGAAGCCTGCTGACGCCGCCCGGGCTGGTCGTCCGGGCGAAAGCGTGGCACGGAACAGTTTCCTGGCTCAAAAGGATTGGAGGGGGTAGTCAGCCACTTTTTCAGCAAGCTGTCAGGGGGATCAGCGCGTGGATGCACCCGACGAGCCAGACGCGATCCTCAGCCCGTCATGCAAGACAGACGAGGCAGAGATCTTCCCCCTCGGCTCCGATACCCGGCAGACCTCAGTCGGCGCTGCTCAGGATTTCCCCGATCTTCAGGGCACGCATCGGGTTGCCCTCGACCTTGAGCTTGCCCAGCATGTAGGCGCGCGCCGGGTTTTGGGTTCCGCTGACGATGGCGCGAAACACCTCCGAGGGCGCGACAAGCGTGATATCGGCTGGCGCATCGCTTTCAACCGCGCCGGAGCCGTCGAGATAGAGCCGTCCCAGATCGGGCATGTCGAGGGCGACGCTGCCGCGAATGCGCCCCCTGGCGCGCTCGTTCACGGCAATGCGGAATTCATCGAGTGTGGTCATGCGGAGGCCTTTCTTCGGATTGCCCCCGCATCATCAACGCTTGTCCGCGCATTTGACAGCGTGACGTTACATCACCTGCAACGATGCGGGCTATCCCACCACGTTGAAGGACGGCCCATAGGGATAGCCGGTGATGTTCTCATGGCCCTCATCGGTGATGATCAGCACATCATGTTCGCGATACCCGCCTGCCCCGGGGATACCTTCGGGGATGGTCAGCATCGGCTCCATCGAGATCACCATGCCCGGCTCGAGCACCGTGTCGATATCCTCGCGCAACTCCAGCCCCGCCTCTCGGCCATAGTAATGGCTCAGGATGCCGAAGGAATGCCCGTATCCGAAGCTGCGATAGCGCAGCAGATCGCGCTCCTGCAGGAAATCGTTGATCGCATGGGTGATCTCGGCACAGCTCGCCCCGGGCCGGAGCAGGCTCATGCCATATTCATGCGCGGCGATATTGGCCTGCCAATAGTCCATATGGGCCGGGCTCACCTCACCCAGAAACATCGTCCGCTCCAGCGCGACATAATAGCCCGATACCATCGGAAAGGTGTTGAGGCTCAGAATGTCGCCGCGCTCGAGGGCGCGCGCCGTCACCGGGTTATGCGCGCCATCGGTGTTGAGCCCCGACTGGAACCAGACCCAGGTGTCGCGGTATTCCGCTTCGGGGAAGACGCGGGCAATCTCGCGCTCCATCGCGTCGCGCCCGGTCATGGCCAGATCGATCTCGCGGATGCCCTCGCGGACCGCACCGCGAATCGCATGCCCGCCCAGATCGGCGATCGCGGCGCATTTGCGGATGAGCGCGATCTCGGCTCCGGACTTGCGCATACGCTGGCGCATGGTCTCGCCCGCCAGATCGACATGGCGCGAGGGCTGCAGAAACGCATCCAGCCTGGCTTTCTGCGCAAGGCTGAGATGATCGCCTTCATGGCCGATCACCCGGCCCTCTCCTGTGACCGAGCGAATGGCGCGCCAGAAATTGTCGCGCTCCCAGTCGGTATAGGTCAGGTTGTCACCATGACACCGCCGCCAGGGCTGGCCACCATCTATTCCGGCCGAGATGGTGATGCTCTGATCGGCGGTCACCACAAGCCCGTAGGGACGCCCGAAGGCGCAGTAGAGAAAGCCGCTGTAATAGGCGATATTGTGCATGGAGGTGAGAACCGCGGCGTCAATGCCTCGGGCGGCCATGCTTCGGCGCAAACCGGTCAGGCGGGCCTCATATTCCGCGGCCTCGAAGGGCAGCGGTGCCTTTTCTGCGTTGTGGAAAGCGTGGAATTGGGGACGTGTCGTCATCTCGACCTCTCCAGAAGAAAGGTCCCGGCGTTCAGGACTGTTGGGAAAAGGGCAAAGGGAGCGACGCCATCGCCCGGCCCTGCGATGCATGATTGCCTATCGCGCAAATCCGGTCATGCTGCTTTGCGACACCGATGAGAGAGATTTCCGACATGGCGGCACGACCCGGCCCCCGAAACCTGATCACCGACGTGCCGGGGTTGCGCGTCGGCAATGCGCAGGACATGCAGATCAGGACCGGCGTGAGCGTCCTTCTGGGCGATGCCCCCTTTACCGCCGGTGTGCATGTGATGGGCGGCGCACCCGGCACCCGCGAGACGGATCTGCTTTCTGCGGACAAGACGGTGCAGGAGGTGGATGCCTTGGTGCTCGCGGGCGGGTCGGCCTTCGGGCTCGATGCGGCCTCGGGCGTGGCGGACAGCCTGCGCGCGCAGGGGCGCGGCTTTGCCGTCGGAGACCAGCGCGTGCCGATCGTGCCTGCGGCGATCCTGTTCGATCTGCTCAACGGTGGCGCGAAGGATTGGGCGGAAAACCCCTACCGAAGGCTCGGCGCGCAGGCGCTTGCGGCTGCAGACAGCCATTTCGCCCTCGGCACAGCCGGCGCCGGCACAGGGGCGACGACCGCCAATCTCAAGGGCGGTCTCGGCTCGGCCTCGCTGGTGCTGCACGGCGGCGTGACCCTGGGCGCGCTGGTGGCGGTCAACGCGCTCGGCTCCGCCGTGGTGGGCGAGGGGCCGCATTTCTGGGCGGCCCCCTTCGAGATCAGGGGAGAGTTCGGCGGCCGCGGCCCCGCCCCGGCCTTCCCCGATCCGCATCCGGCAGAAACCAAGCTCACGCCGCAGGCCAACACGACACTCGGGATCATCGCCACCGACGCGGCATTGAACCAGGCGCAATGCACGAGGCTTTGCGTGTCGGCGCATGACGGCTTTGCCCGCGCGCTTCTGCCCTCGCATACCCCCATGGATGGCGATCTCATCTTCACCGCCGCGACAGGCGCGCGGCTGCTCGACAATCCCGCCCTCGACATGATCGAACTGGGCCACGCCGCCGCCACCTGTATGGCCCGTGCCATCGCCCGCGCCGTCTTTCTGGCGCGCCCCTTGCCCGGCGACACCCAGCCCTGCTGGACGGAGAAATTCGCCTGAGCTTTCATTGTTCCGCAAATACTCACATCCCGCCGCTGGCCGCAGGCGTGGTGGCCCGGTCCGTAAGCGACCAGCCCGGGCGGCAGTCTTGCCGACGAACACCCTCCTCTTGCTGTACAAAAAGAGTGCGGGGAACGGTTTTCCCCGCTTTCACAGCCACTTTCCCTTTTTCAGCATCTCCCTAGGCGGGTTCCAGCATCCGCCCGAGCGGCCGCCCGCCGAGGATGTGCAGATGATAATGCGGCACCTCCTGCACGCCATGCGTCCCGGCATTGGCGAT
>SLDH01000265.1 GCA_007125415.1 Roseovarius sp. | reverse complement strand
GGGCTTGTTCTTGTCCGCCGCAACATAGCCCTTTCCGGTATTGACGGTCAGTTCCATGAAGACATCTGCACCATCATCGAGGTGGCAGACCACGTGATCCTTGTTGAGAATTTCGATGCCTGCACTGTCGGAAATGTCACCTGCCGTCACGATACCAGGCCCCTTGGCGTTGATCGACAGGCGCTTGGGCCCTTCGACTTCCATGCGGATGGCGACACCTTTGAGGTTCAGGACGATATCCGTCACATCTTCCCGGACACCGGGAACGGAAGAAAACTCGTGCAGAACGTTATCGATCTGCACCGATGTGATCGCAGCCCCCTGCAAGGAAGAAAGCAGAACCCGGCGCAGCGCGTTGCCGAGGGTCAGGCCGAAACCACGCTCCAGCGGCTCTGCGACGACGGTTGCCTGTCTCAGCGGGTCATTTCCCGGCTTCACGTCAAGCTGAGTGGGCTTGATCAATTCAGCCCAGTTCTTGTGGATCATGCTGTCCCTCCATTCCTGTTTCCGGCCCCATGTCCGAAGGCGGAAACGCCCGAGGTTATAATGACGACAGGGGACCGCGCTGCATCACGCGGCCCCTGGATAGAAAACGGCTCAGACCCGGCGGCGTTTCGGCGGGCGGCAGCCATTATGCGCAATCGGCGTGACATCGCGGATGGACGTGATGTTGAAGCCCACCGCGGCCAGGGCGCGCAGCGCGCTTTCCCGGCCGGAGCCGGGGCCCTGAACCTCGACCTCGAGGGTTTTCATGCCATGTTCCTGCGCCTTTCTGCCAGCATCTTCGGCGGCCATCTGTGCGGCATAGGGGGTCGATTTGCGCGATCCCTTGAAGCCCATGGTGCCGGCTGAGGACCAGGCGATGGCATTACCCTGAACATCGGAGATCAGGATCTTGGTGTTGTTGAAGGAAGAATTCACATGGGCCACGCCGGTGGCTATGTTCTTGGAAACCTTCTTCTTCTGGCGGGGACGTTGTGCCATTGGTGCAGCCCTCCCTTACTTCTTCTTGCCGGCAATGGCCTTTGCGGGGCCTTTGCGGGTGCGAGCATTGGTGTGGGTGCGCTGACCACGAACAGGCAGGTTGCGACGATGGCGCAGGCCACGGTAGCAGCCCAGATCCATCAGGCGCTTGATGTTCATCTGCACATCACGCCGCAGATCACCCTCGACGGTGAAATTCGCGTCGATATGCTCGCGAACGGCGACAAGCTCGGTATCGGAGAGCTCGTTAACCCGGCGCGCCGGATCGATATTCACGGCCTCGCAGATCGATCTGGCCGAAGATGGGCCGATTCCGGTGATGTAGGTCAGGGCGACGGGCACCCGCTTGTTGGTGGGAATGTTGACGCCGGCGATACGTGCCACGTGAGATGTCCTTTCGTTGCGGGTCCGTAACGCCAGACCCTTTTTTCACAACACAGGCCCGAGGCTGACGCTCCGGGCCGAAGTTGAATTCAGGTGATCGATTCGCAGGCGGGCGCGACCCGTCAGGGAATCATTTTCGTGTCAGATGGTGTCGTCTAGGGGGAATTGCCAGGAGCGTCAACCCCTGCCGCCTGTACATGGCAAAGGCAGCGGAGACATGCTTTTCAGCCGTCGAGTGCGGCAGCGATTGCAGCGGCCACAGCATCAATCTCGCCCAAACCGTCGAGCGATTTCAACTGCCCCTTGGCGTGGTAATACCCGATGAGTGGCGCTGTCTTCTTGTAATATTCCATCAGCCGGTGCCGGACGCTTTCCTCATTGTCATCGGCGCGAACCGGCTGTCCGGCAGCGGCGGCATCGGCGGCGCGGCCGACGATGCGCTTGACCAGCGTTTCGTCATCGACCTGCATCTCGATCACCGCATCCAGCGTCTCGCCATTTTCGTCCAGAAGCTCGGCCAGCGCATCGGCCTGCGCGAGCGTCCGCGGAAACCCGTCGAAGATGAAGCCGCCCGCCTTGTCGCCGAGAAGCTTCTCCCGGATCAACCCGATCACGATCTCATCGGTCACCAGATCGCCCCGCGCCATCACATCGGCCACGATCCGGCCCATCTCGGTTCCGCTGTCCTTTGCCTCGCGCAACATGTCGCCGGTGGACAGCTGGATCATGTTGCGTCGGTCCACGAGAATCTGAGCCTGAGTGCCCTTGCCGGCCCCGGGCGGTCCGAGAAGTATGATATTCATCGTCGTGATGTCCCTTTTCTGCGCGCGCGTTTCTTGCCCTTGCCGGACAGTTGCGACTTCTCGATCAGCCCTTCATACTGATGTGCCAGCAAATGGCTCTGCACCTGCTGGATGGTATCCATCGTCACCGACACCACGATGAGAACAGATGTGCCGCCGAAGTAGAAGGGAACGTTGAACTCCGATCGCAGAACCTCTGGCAGGAGGCAGACAGCCGCCAGATAGCCCGAGCCCAGCACGAGAATGCGCGTCACGACATAATCGAGATATTCGGCCGTCTTCTTGCCCGGGCGCACACCGGGGATGAAGCCGTTCTGGTTCTTGAGATTGTCGGCCACATCCTCGGTCTTGAAGGACACGTTATAGGTGTAGAAATAGGTGAAGAACACGATCATGATCGTGAAGAACAGCAGATAGGCAGGCTGGCCGGGGCCGAAATACGCCAGCAAAGTGGACATCACAGGGCTGGTCGAGTTGCCCGAAAACGTGCCCAGTGTCACCGGCAGGAGCAACAGCGAGCTTGCAAAGATCGCCGGGATCACCCCTGCAGGGTTGACCTTGATCGGCAGATGCGACGAGCCGCCGTCATAGACTTTCATCCCCACCTGCCGGCGCGGATACTGAATGTGGATCTTGCGCAGCGAGCGTTCCATGAACACGACGAAGGCAATGACCGCCACGACCATGATGATCACCGCGATGATCACCGCCGGGCTTACCGCGCCAGACCGGCCCTGCGCGAGGAACTGCCCGAGCGCGGCCGGCACTTCGGCAATGATGCCCACGAAGATGATGAGCGAGATGCCGTTGCCCACGCCACGCGCGGTGATCTGCTCGCCCAGCCACATGAGAAACATCGTGCCGCCCACCAGCGTGATCATGCAGCTTGCTATGAAAAAGGCCCCCGGTTCGGTGACAAGGCCACCCCCCTGAAGGCTCATGGCGAGCCCGTAGGATTGCAGGGTTGCCAGAAAAACCGTGCCATAGCGGGTGTACTGGTTGATCTTCTTGCGGCCCTGCTCACCCTCTTTCTTGAGTTGCTCGAGCGAGGGCACCATCGCCGTCAGAAGCTGCACGATGATCGCCGCCGAGATGTAGGGCATGATCCCGAGGGCGAAGATGCCCATCCGTCCCAGTGCGCCGCCCGTGAACATCGACAGGATGCCACCGATCCCGGTTGCCGCTTCCTGCATGAACTGTCGCAATTCCGCGCCGTCGATGCCCGGCACGGGAATATAGGTGCCAAGGCGATAGACGATCAGAAGGCCCAGCGTGAAGAAAATGCGGTTGCGAAGGTCGGTGGCCTTGCCAAGTGCTGCCCAACTGGTGTTGGCGGCCATTTGTTCTGCAGCGGATACCATGCGGCTCTCTTCTGTTTTAAGACAACGCCGCCCAAGCCGTTTTCCGGCCAGGCGGCGTGTTTTGGAAAACTAGGTCTCTATGTAAGCGGCGTGCCGCCCGCTCACAACCTCTTATTCCGACGCCTGCGCGGTTGTTACCGTGAGTGACCCGCCCGCCTTCTCTACCGCTTCGATGGCGGTTCTGGATGCTCCGGTCACGTCCAGCATGAGCTTGGTGGTGATGTCACCCTTGGCCAGCACGCGCACGCCATCGAGCTTGCGGCGCACGAGGCCGGAAGCCACCAGCACATCCTCGGTGATGGGCTGCGCCGCATCGAGCTTGCCGTCATCGACGAATTTCTGAATGAGGCCGAGATTGACCACGGCGAATTTCTTGCGGTTGGGCTTGTTGAAACCGCGTTTCGGCAGGCGCTGGTAAATCGGCATCTGCCCGCCTTCATAGCCCTTGATTGCCACGCCCGAACGGGATTTCTGACCCTTGATGCCGCGTCCGGCGGTCTTGCCCGTGCCCGAGCCCGGTCCACGGCCAACGCGCTTGCGTTTCTTCGTCGCGCCGTCATTGTCGCGCAGTTCGTTGAGTTTCATATCGCTTCTCCTGAGCCGGATGTGACCCCCGAAGCGGAATGGGGTCAACCACGGCATGACTTGATTGTGAATCGCGTGGCCTTGCGCCACCGGCGGCGTATAGAACCGATTGGCAGGACGATCAAGGCCAATGATCCCGCAAATCCGCCGCATGTGCGGCAGCCTCCCTACAGCCTGTGCAAGCCTTGTGTTATCACATGCCCATGGCTCAACGCACTCTGGATATGCTCATCGCTACATTCCGCGCGCTCGCTTGCGGGATGCTGCTCTTGCCCTTGGGTATGGCTCATGGCGCTGATCAGAGCGCAAGGCCACAAACCGGCCTCATCTGGTTGCGCAGCCCGTTGCCGGCCGTCTTTCCGTTGCAGGTGAAGACAGCGCCGGGGTCGGATTATCACCTCACGCTTGTGAAGCGTGAGACGCGCAAGGTGACGTTGACCGCCTATATCCGGGGCGGTGATTTCTTTCAGGTGCTCGTGCCTCCCGGCAGCTACAGGCTGCGCTTTGCCCATGGCGCGCGCTGGCAGGGGGAGGAACATCTTTTCGGCACGGGAACCGAAACCCATGAAATCGACCAGCCCTTGCGGTTTGCGACGCGGGGCCTTGGCACGAAGGCAGGTCATCTGATCGATCTTCGCAGCCTGATCGAGCAGCAAGAGGCCAGCCTGGTCGTTCCGCTGGCGATCTGTCAGACGGCGCGGCTGGTCCTGGAACCTGCCGCCGACACACCGTTCGATCCGGGGGGCGAGGCCATGGGCCTGCCCCGGCTGATCCAAGGTTACAGGATCTACAGCCGGGTTTGCAGCCCGCGCAGCATAGATTGAACGGCATGCGCTGATTGCGAGACCGGCATCCAGGACGAGGCCAGACTCGCGGCTTGAAATATGAAAACCCCGCCCATTTCTGGCCGGGGCTTCGGAGGGGCGCCGGAAACTTCAAAAGTTTCCGGTCCGTTTTCTTTCAAAGAAAACGGCGCTCAGCCCTTCTCCTCTATGATCTCGACCATATGCGGGATCTTGGCGATCATCCCGCGCACCGAGGGTGTGTCCTCCAACTCGCGGGTCTTGTGCATCTTGTTCAGGCCCAGCCCGACAAGTGTGGCACGCTGGTCCTTTGGGCGGCGGATCGGCGACCCTATCTGCTTGACGACGATGGTTTTTGCCATTGCTCTTTCTCCTTACGCCTCTGCAGACTCGGCCGGCGCCTCGGGAGCGGCCGTCGGCGCATCGCCCTTGCCCAGGATGTCCGCCACTTTCTTGCCACGCCGCTGCGCCACCATCCGGGGGCTCGATTGATGAGTCAGGCCGTCCATGGTTGCGCGGATCATGTTGTAGGGGTTCTGCGTTCCGACCGATTTTGCCACCACATCCTGCACGCCGAGCATCTCGAAAACGGCCCGCATCGGACCACCGGCGATGATTCCGGTTCCCTGCGGTGCGGTGCGCATCACCACCTTGCCGGCACCGTGCCGACCCTTCATGTCGTGATGCAGGGTGCGGCCCTCGCGCAGCGGCACGCGGATCATCTGGCGTTTGGCCTGCTCGGTGGCCTTGCGGATCGCCTCGGGCACCTCCTTGGCCTTGCCCTTGCCAAAGCCGACACGGCCTTTCTGATCCCCCACGACCACCAGGGCTGCAAAGCCGAAACGCTTGCCACCCTTCACGGTCTTGGAGACGCGGTTGATCGCCACGAGGCGGTCGGCGAATTCCGGCGTTTCGTCGCGGTCGCGGCCGCGGTTTCGGTTGTCATCTCTTGCCATGCGTGGCGTCCTTCTTTCAACGGGCGCTCTGCCCTTGTCAATCCGATCCCGGTGCAGCGGCGCAAAGCCATCGCCCGGATCATCGAAAGGGCCCCTAAAGGCCCTTTGCACGTCAGATCTTCAGGCCACCCTCACGAGCGGCATCGGCCAAGGCCTTGACGCGGCCATGATAAATGAAGCCACCACGGTCGAAATAGGCTTCCTTCACGCCTGCTTTCCGAGCGCGTTCCGCGATTGCGGTCCCTACCTTCATGGCGGCGGCCATGTCGTTCTTGCCGTGGCCCAGATCTTTTTCGAGGGTCGAGGCGGCGGCAAGTGTCACGCCGTTCACATCGTCGATCAGCTGCACGCTGATATTCTTCGACGAACGGTGCACGCTAAGGCGCGGGCGCCCGGCGTTCACCTTGCGAAGTTTGCTCCGAACGCGCATGCGGCGTTTCAGAAACAGTTGTCTTTTGCTGTTTGCCATCTGTCGCGTCCTTACTTCTTCTTGCCTTCCTTGAGGAAGATATACTCATCCTTGTAGCGGATGCCCTTGCCCTTGTAGGGCTCGGGACGCCGCCAGTCACGGATATTGGCCGCGACCTGTCCGACGACCTGCTTGTCCGTGCCTTCGACCACCAGCTCGGTAGGTTTGGGAACGGTCACGGTCACCCCGTCGGGGATCTCGAAATCCACATCATGGCTGAGGCCGAGGTTGAGCTTCAGCGTGTTGCCTTGCAATTGCGCCCGGTAGCCGACACCACGGATTTCAAGCTCTTTCCTGAAGACCTCCCTGGCACCATGGACCATGTTGGCGATGACCGTCCGGGTCATACCCCATTGCTGGCGCGCGCGCTTGGATTTGCCGCGCGGGCCCACCGAAATAATGCCATCCTCGATGGTGATGGTCACGTCATCGGTCGCGGTGAAGGATTTCGTGTCCTTCGGACCCTTGATCTCAAGCGTCTGGCCCGAGATCGTGGCGGTCACACCATCGGGCAGAGCCACTGGCTGTTTGCCAATACGAGACATGTTCGACCCTCCTAGAATATGGTGCAGAGCACTTCACCACCCACATTGTGGCTCCGTGCGCTTGTATCCGACATCACACCCTTGGAGGTGGAGACGATCGACACGCCGAGGCCCTGGCGGACCGCTGGAATGTCATTGACGCCCAGATAGACGCGACGGCCGGGCTTGGAGACCCGCTTCATCTCGCGAATGACGGGAGCGCCGTCGAAATACTTCAGGCTGATCTCGATGGCGGGATGCCCGTTCTCACCCGTCACCTTCTCGTAACCGCGAATGTAACCCTCCTGCACCAGCACCTCCAGAACGCGCTCACGCATCTTGGAGGCCGGTGTCATCACGGTGGACTTGCCGCGCATCTGGCTGTTGCGGATGCGGGTGAGCATATCGCCGATTGGATCGTTCATGTCTCAGCCCTCCTCACCAGCTTGATTTCACGACACCGGGCAACTGCCCGGCAGATCCCAGATCGCGCAGGGCGATCCGGCTTATCTTGAGTTTGCGGTAATAGGCATGCGGCCGCCCGGTCAGCTGGCAGCGGTTGTGCAGCCGGGTGGCCGAACTGTTGCGCGGCAATTGTGCAAGCTTGAGAGACGCACGGAACCGCTCTTCCATCGGCTTGCTCTCATCGGTGATGATTTCCTTCAGCGCGGCGCGCTTGGCGGCATATTTTTCCACCAGTTTCTGGCGCTTCTTCTCGCGCTCGATCATTGCTTTCTTGGCCATGAATAATCCTCCCCGGCTCAGCTGTTGAAGGGCATGTTGAAATGCTTCAACAGCGCCTTGGCTTCAGCGTCGGTCGGCGCCGTGGTTCCGATGACAATGTCAATTCCCCAGACTTCGTCGACCTTGTCGAAGTTGATTTCGGGAAAGACGATATGTTCCTTGATGCCCATGGCATAGTTGCCGCGTCCGTCGAACGACTTGCCCGACACGCCGCGGAAATCGCGGATGCGCGGCATCGCGACCGTAATCAGACGGTCAAGGAAATCATACATGCGGTTGTTGCGCAGCGTGACTTTCGCACCAAGCGGCATCCCCTCGCGCACCCGGAAGCCCGCGATGGAATTCTTGGCCACGGTCG
>SLDH01000403.1 GCA_007125415.1 Roseovarius sp. | reverse complement strand
GTAGCCATGAATGAACAAGAGACGGTCTTCGGCCTCGCAACAGCCGTTGGCGAAGACCTCCTCGGTCAGTATCTCGATGTCGGCAAGAACGACATGGCGCATGGGATCCCAGTGCCGGGTGAATCCCCAGGCCGATGGCATCTCGATAACCCCGACCCGGTGGATCGGCGGGATCGTCACGGTGAGTTTGCCGACAACGAGGTTTGACCGCTCCGAGCCGAAGCGTGTGGCGGGATCGGGGCCGCCCGTATCGTTCCGGTTCGTGCCGAACCAGACCGGAACCGCCACCGGCTTGCCAAGTTGTCGAACGCGCTCCGGCGTCTCGATCCGTTCCTTGAGTTCCGCGCGCGCGGTCTCGAGCAGCGCGAGATCCGGCAGAGCGTGGCGGCGCGCCAGGTCGAGCAGGGCGTCGAGCCGCTCGAGCAGGACCGGATTGTCTGGGCCCAGCCTCGCAGCGGCGGCATCATAGGCCTCTATGCCTGCATCGAGTGCGAGCAGGTGATTGCCGAGCCTTTCATGGGCGCGGCTCAGAAGGTCGAAGGCCTCGGACCGGAGGGCCTGGTCCGCGGGCAGGGCTGCGGCCAGGCCCGACAGCAGATCGATCACGGCTTCGGGCTGGTCGCTCAGCAGCAGGTGCCGCGCGATATCCAACTGCATCGCGGGATCATCCGTGGCGTTCAGCAATGCTGCCAGATCGGCAGGATCCGGGGCAGGGGACTCGACAACCTTCTGATAAAGCGAAAACAATTCCAGATCTGGAAGTGAAGAGCCATCATCTGCCAAGCTGTCGCCCGCCGCGATCCAGACACTCCCGGCCGCGGCGAGACTGATGAGTGTGCGTCGCATCCTACGTTTTCCCCTTATCTTGCCGCTGCGCCGATGAGCCGAGGGCCACGCCGGTTCAGTCAAGTCACGTCAGCCCGCATCGTCAAGGAAAATCTCTCCATCTTGGGTGGTCATGGCGTGCGGGATGCCGCTCTGGACTTTCGCCTGTGGCTCACTTTCTTGATGGACCAACCGCCGAGGTTGACGCAGCAGCGAACCGTCTCCTACGCTGGCACGCATGGCTCCGCGAATGATGTGAGGGATTGGCCCCCGTGCTGCGTGCGTTGTTATCGGTTCTGATACTCGGCGCGTCTGCTTCTGCACTTGCGGCGGAGCCTGTCTTGCGCCTCCCATCGACCGCATCGTCAGAAACGCTGGCGTTTGATACGTCAGGGCAGGCGCTCGCCTTTGCCGACACCGGAGCGCTTGCGGTGCATGCCTTGCCCGAGGGACGCCTGCAACAGCGCATCGGCTTGACGGGTGGGGAGTTCGCGCGCCGTGTGTTCTTGCGGTCAGGGCAACTCACGGTGATCACGGGCAACGGGCCTTACCGGGTGAGCACCTACCCGCCAAACCACGGCGCACCGCCGCCCGCGCTGATGATCGACACGGATGACCACCTCCAGGACGCCGTCATGGACGCGACAGGCGAGCATCTGGCACTGGTCTTTGCCGATGTGGTCAAGACCTTCGTGCTGGGCGATCGCTGGACGCAACAGATACGCACCGAAGCAAGCTGGGCCATCGCCGCAATTGGCCAGGGCGGCGCGCTCTTCATCGGCACGCGCGAGGGCGTCTTGCGCCCCGATGGCAGCCCCGGCAGCCTGATCGGGGCGGCACAGGCACCCTACTGGTCGGCGCCCTCGCTCACCTTGTCGCGCGATGGCGCGCGGATTGCGCTTGGCGGTGCATCGGTGACAGACGCCGCCGGCAATGCGGCCATTCGCGTCTATGATATCTCCACCGGCCGTTTGGAATCCGAAACCACCTGGCCCGAACTCGATGATGCTTATGTGACAGCCGTCATGGACACCCCTCATGGTTTTCTTGCGGCGCTGGTCGAGCGCCGCACCCCGGCTGATGGCGGCTGGCGATTGTCGGTGCATGGGCTGCAAGGCGGCCCTGCACTGGTCGAAGTCGAAACCGGGGATCAGCCGGTGTCGTCGGTCGCGATATCGCCCGACGGGCGCTACATGGCCCATATGCTGCATGGAGCGGTTGAACTTTGGAAGCTCGACCCGCGTTCAGCCGCACCCGAGACGCCAGAGACCGCGGCCGGACGTGAAAAGGAGCCGACACCGCGCCTTGTAAGCGGGCTTGGCCATACCACGGGCGTGACCGCCATCGCGGCGACGGATGATCTGATCGCAACCGCCGACAGGGATGGCGATGTCTGGCTCTGGACACCCGGGGCCGGTCGGGCCTTGCGACGCATCGGCACCGGCGCGCGGATCATCGGGCTGGCGTTTCCCGATGGCCCGGCACGGCTTGTTGTCTTTCACGAACGCGGTCTGACCGTTCTAGACACCGTCACGGGAGAGCTGCTTTCGTCTGCGGATATTCCCGCGCCGCCGCCCCAAGCACGTCTTGCGAAGCTCGTGGAGGGCGGCCATGCGTTGCTGCTTTGCGGCGCGCCCGAATGCAGCCTGCACCGCTTTTCCGACCGGGTTGACCGCTTGCCCCGAAGCTACTTTGCCGAAAGCCCGCAGGTCTTTCCTCATGCGGGAGCGGACTGGGTTCAGGGCCTGCGCGGGGACGTGTGTGGCGATGTCGCCGTGCTGGCCTTCCCGGAAAGCGGTGTGGCTTTGCTCGACATCGCCACAGGGCACAGCGCCGGCCCTTTTGCGACCGAGGCTGAGGTTCGCACAATCGCCTGCACCGAGACGGCGCTCTGGGTCGGTGACGCGGCAGGCGGCCTCACGCGCCATGACATGCCTCACCCCGATGTGATGACGCTAGCGCCGGGCACGCGTATTGTGCCGGGGGCAGAGCGACCGGTTGCCGCACTGGCCGAGGCCGGAGCCGGGCGGCTGGCCATGGTCGTGAATGGAGCGGGCTATGTCGGTCGGCCGGATGATCCGGCGGAACTCCTGATGATTGATCCCGACAGCCTCGCGGTGCTCCACCGGCAGGTTTGGCCCGAGGGAACGGCGGGACGCTCGGCCCATATCGAAAGCGTCGCATTCGGCGGGGGTGGTGACTGGATGGTGGCTGCCTCGCAGCCCGGGATGGGCACCGCGCCGCATCTGACACTCTGGAGCGGTGACCCGCTGGTGCCAAGAGACGGGCTTGGTACGGGGCGCCGGCCGGTGTCTGCCGTGACCTTCACCGAGGACGGGTCCGGGCTCTTGCTGCGCGACGCCAATCAGGCGCGCCTCTGGAGCCTTGAAAGCGGCGTGCCGGATGCGCCCATTGCCCTGCACTATGGTGACAATGTCCTTTTGCATGACGACGCTCTCTTGTGGCTCTCCGAAGATGGTCGCAGCCTGATCCGCGCGAGCCCCGGGCGGGGCATGGAGCGTTTTGCGCTGCCGGCTGAGGACGATTTCACGACATGGCGCAGCTTCGTCGCCGCACCGCGCCACGCGGGCGACAGGCTGATCCTGTTCGGGTTCGATGCCTTGCTTGTCCTCGATCTGTCTGATGAGAAAGTGGAGGTGCTCTACAGCGCACGCTTCGAGCCAGGCCGCATCTCTTCAGCTTTCGCGGTTTCACCCGATGGGGATTCTGCGGTTCTTCTAGAGGATGAAATTCTTCGCAAGATCGCTCTTGGCGACACCGGCGCGCAGATCTGGGAAATCGACGCCCCCGGGCTCGGCACCCGCCCCGAACTGGCCTTTTCCGGCGATGGGGGCATGATCTTCGCAACGGGTCCGGAGGGTGCCCGGACATTCGATGCCTTGAAGGGAGCGCCGCTCGGGCCAATGCTGCCGGCGCCGCCGCGATGGGAGGCCAGTGCGCCGCTTCTCGCCGGATACGATCGCCCCGATCGGGGCGACCGTGGCGCTCTCGTCGTGCCGCAGGACCGGAACCGCGCCTTGTTGCATCTGCCGGGTGCTGCACCGGTGGAGATGCCGCTTGGCGGGCTGACACCCCGGCGGGTGATCCTGTCGGATGATCATGCGCTGATCGCGGTTGTCGGGTATAGCGAAACCCTGCTGTGGCACCGCGCGGACGGGGTCCAGCACCATCTTCCGGCCGTGCCCGCAGGTGAAGGCGGCCTGAGTTTTGCACCCGACGGCAGACATCTGGCCATGGCTGAAAGCGACGGGTCTGTCGGGCTGTGGCGGATCGAGGATGGTACGTTGCTGACCCGGCTGGTGGTGCTTGGCGATGATAGCTGGGCTGTGGTCGCGCCGGACGGGCGCTATGACGCGGCAGATCCCGGTGATGTCGCCGGGTTGAGCTGGGTGATGCAGGACGAGCCGTATCGGGCAGTCCCGGTGGAGGTGTTCTATCGCGAGTTCTATCAGCCACGGCTTGCCGTCCGGCTGATGGCCGGAGACCCACTGGAGCCTCTGGAACCGCCACAGATGCGCAACCGGATCCAGCCGCGCGTCGGTATCGACAGGGTAGAGTCGACTGCGGATGGTGAAAGGGTCAGCGTCACGGTTTCGGTCGAGCAGGGCGTGCGCGGAGCACAGACCTCGGGGCTGGGCGTCATCAAGTTGTTCCGCGATGGACAGCTTGTGGCCCAGAAGGCCCCGCCAGACGAAGGAAGCATGAGCCTGCGGACGGTCTTTCCCGATATCCGCTTGCCTGTGTCATCCACAGGGCCGGAGCGAGAGGTCGAATTTTCGGCCTATGCCTTCAACGCGGACGACATCAAGAGCGAAACGGCGCGCGCCCGTTTCCCCCTGCCCGAACAGGGCGCGCCCGCATCCCGCCGCGCCTTTGTGGTTGCCATCGGTGTGGATATCCACGCGGACCCGGGGTGGAATTTGCGCTATGCCGTTGCCGATGCCCTTGCCCATGCGGAACTGGTCTCGGAAGGGCTGCGCAATGGCGGACAATTCGATGAGATCATCACCACCACCCTCTTGTCGGCTCCGGCACTGGGGAACGCCCCGCCGCCGCGCCATGCGTCCCGTGCGCGGATCGAGGCCGCACTGGCGGCGCTTGGCGGTCGCCCCTATGATCCTGCTCTGCTGGCCGATGTGCCCGGTGCGTCCGGTCTGGACGAAGCGGGCCCGGATGATCTGGTCTATATCGCCTTTGCGGGTCACGGCCTGACCGAGGCCAACGGACGGTTCCACCTCTTCACACAAGATCTGGGACGCAGTGAAGACCTGTTCGCCGAAAGCCTTGACAGTGACGTGCTGGGAGACCTCGTGGCGGCGATGGATGCGCGCGAAATCGTGCTGGTGATCGATGCCTGCCATGCTGCCGCCTCGATCGAAGGTGACGGGTTCATTCCCGGCCCCATGGGCAGCCGAGGGCTTGGGCAACTGGCCTATGACAAGGGCATTCGTGTGCTTACCGGAAGTCAGGCGGCCGAGGAGGCGCTGGAGAGCCCGTCGCTGCAGCACGGGGTGCTCAGCTTTACCATGCTGCGCGAAGGGCTGGAGGCGAGCGCGGCGGACATCGCCCCGAGAGACCAGCGGATCAGCATGACCGAACTCGTCAGCTATCCTCTGACCCGGGTGCCGGAAATTCACAGGCAGGTGCTGCAGGGCAGTTTCAGCACCGTGGCGCGGGGCGGTTCTTCGCTGCTCGCGCCCGCGGCCGACCTGGAAAGCCCCATTCCCGGCCAGACACCCGCATTGTTCGATTTCCGGCGTTTGAGCGCGGACGAGCCGGAATTGCGCATCATCGCCCGGTAGTGCGGGCACGGCTCTTTTTTCCCTTGGGCAGGGGGCCTGCGGCTAGTTGCAGTAACCGCGCTACACCTTTGTCTGGCACGCATCCTCGCCTTTCTTCAAAGAAAAGAGCGCTCGCTGTCCGGGCTTTATCGTCAGAGGCTCAGTCGAGAGGGCCTGTATCGGAAAATGACTGGCCTAGAACCTCATTGATAATTCAGAAGGAGTATGAGAGCAGTGAGGGCGAGTGGCCCGGTGCCCAACATGTCAATTCTTGGAGTACCCAGTACAAGACAAAACCGCGTCCGCCGCATTTGAGCGACTCTTTGCAGCGGCCCCGGATTTCGAAGGTATGGTCAATAGACTACGAATGGGGTTAGGATCAACAAAGCCTAACGAAGATCGCAGTTCACCATGGAGCTTTCCGGCAGAAAACTATCTCTCGCTGCTCTGTATTCAGGGCTGGTCGCGCTTTGTCTTGCAATATTACCAGAGACATCCGGGCCAATCTGGCTTGCCGTTCTCTTTCTGATCCTTGCGTTGCCATCCGGGATGTTCACACTTTATCTCGCTACGCTTCGGCGTACTCACTGGTTGAGTATGTGGGAGCCGGATTCCTTCGCCGTACGGTGGCTTTCCGGCCCATGGCTGCGATTGATCTTCGGGATCTTGGTGGCCTTTATGTCTGCATTCCTTCTTTCGCTCCGCCTTTCCGTTGCGGGCTGGATTGATTTGACACTGCTGGTAATTTCTGGCGTGGCTTTTGGTTTGGCTTTGATCGTCTTTGGCAAATGGCTTCGCAGTCAGTATCAGCCACTATATCGGCAGGGCAGGCCCTTGTTCTGGACAGCTGTCATTGCCGCTGGGTTGATGTGCCTACTCGACCCCGCATTGCGTTTTTTGATCGGGGGTTACGCGACATACGAAACCCTCCCCGAAGCGATCTATGCGGCGCAAGAGCAAGCTTCTTGGCTTGGTGGCAGCGCAGTCGCGAGTTTGCTGGCTGGGTTGGCTAGTATCTGGGTTGGTTTCGACGCTTATGTATTTGGTCGATTGGTAGAGGATCCAGGCTTTGGAGCCTGGTTCGGCCTCCTCATGTCCGGCCTATTCCGCTTTCCTTTGTACTTTGTGGCAGGCTTGACCATCTGTGCCTTTGTTTTGCCTTCCAGTGAGTACCAACGGATTGTTTTGCCGGTTCACCCAGATGAGGAAATCCAGCCTGTCTCGCCTGAACGAATTGCCTGGGCAAGCGCTTCGACGACCATTGTCATTTTCTTTATCTATTTTCCGCTCGTCGCGGTGCTGGAGACGACCGTAGAGCAGCGCCCTTCAATGCAAGCTCCGGAAGAGGCCGTCGTTCAAGCAGTCGAGTTGATCAGCGGCCAATACTATGAGGTCGGAACCGTCGAAGAGATCAATCATCTGGCGATCTCCATGATCGACGAAAGTGCCGAAGAGCTAGCCCTATTGGATTTCACGCTTGAAAACGGCTTTTCTATGATGCGCGACAACATCGATAACTACCTCGACTGGTATTATAGCCTGCCGGGTGAGTGGGCGCGAGTCGCTAACCTTCTCCGCGGAAATGCGGAGGAATACCTTGTCCAGAGACTCTCCGAGGAATTGCTTGCCGGGGATCCCTTCGCAGTATTCGAAAAGGCATTGGAGGTTGCGATACCGGTGGAGACCCAACGACAGGAAGAATTTGAAGAGCTTGCACTGGCACTTCTGGACTCAAGGAGAGTTGAGATAGCTCATGAAGAGGAGGTCGAAGTCGTCGCTCGAGCGGATCAGGAAGCATTGATCTCTTTGTCGGCTCATTCTGAATTCTCGACATTGGAGTCGCGGCTCGGCGTAACAATTGCAACCAGCGGTATTTCGGGGATTCTCGCAGCCGTGGCGACGCGTCAGATTCTCTCGCGCATCGCGGCACGTGGGACAATTCGCGCCGCAGCGGCTGCGCTCGCACGCTTGGCGACAATCCGTGCTGGTGCTGGCGGCGGTGGGGCGGCTGCAGGTGCAGCCGTTGGCGGAACGATCGGTTCGGTTTTTCCGGGAGTTGGCACTGCGATCGGTGCAGCCATCGGAGGCGTTGTCGGAGGCGTATCCGCTGGTGTGGGTGCGGAATATCTCATTATCAAGCTTGAGGAACTCGTTTCTCGAGAAAACCATCATAACGAATTGCTCGCAGCAATTGACGAAGCAGAGTTCGAGGTGCGTCAATATTTCACACGAACGTCTCAACCATAAACCTTGCCCTGACTAAGGTTCATTGACTTCCCCTTTGGAGGCACGGGACCCAAGATTCCGGTAAGCGATTAAGACTTTTTCGAACCTTTTGGGGGTTTTCCCGAGGCCGCCACGCCGCGGTTCCGTTCGCGTGTCTAGCGTCACGTCATGGTCATAGGGAGGCCTGCGACGTATTAG
>SLDH01000222.1 GCA_007125415.1 Roseovarius sp. | reverse complement strand
CGCAACTTGACGACCGAAAAGAGGGCCGGGGTCGCCCGCCACGGCCCCCTTTCGTTTAGGGTCGTTGCCGAATACCGATCGTGTCACTACACCTAGGATTAGATAGAGGGTCAACGGTTTAGGAGGCGAATATGGAACTGAAGGATTTCATAAAGACGACAATGCAGTCGATTATTGACGCAAACCACGAACTAATTGAAGCGAACAGCGACGGTAGAGCCTTCGTAAACCCTCTTGTCAGTGCCACTCGCGAGACAGATATTATTCGTTTTTCTGACGGTTTAGTGCCAGTGACGGCGATTTTGTTCGACGTTGCCATCACCAAAGGTAGCGAACAAGCTGGCGGCGGTGGCGCAAGCGTAGACGTATACGTCGCGAAAATTGGCGCTGATGGGCAGGTAAAGGCTTCCAATGAAAATGTCTCGCGAGTCCAATTTTCTTTAAGGGCAGCGCTTCCAGCCACTCAAGGACCTCCTCGCGGTCAAAGATTCGATGGTACTATATTCAAAGAAGACTGACGGCTTACAACGGGGAGCTATGGAGGACTTTCGCCGCTTTCATGTGGCAAGCATGTGTCTTCAAGGAAAGATTGGTGGGCGACCTAGGAATCGAACCTAGCGTGCGTCTCCGCGAGGGAGTTACAGTCCCCTGCCACACCTTGCGGCCTGTCGCCCACTGCGCCCGGCCTGCGCCCGAGCGTGCGGTGGTGACTACAAGTGCGGTCACCACCCGTCAAGGCGAAAATACCTTGCAACCGGGCAGGCCTCGGCGCATTCTCCGGCGCTTTCAGTGATGGGCCCTGAGACCATGAAAAAACCGCGTTGGGTGGTGGAGAAAGAACAGGCGAAGCGCGAGGCCGCGTCGGAGACGGTCTGGCTTTTCGGGCTGCATGCAGTGCGCGACGCGTTGCTGAACCCGCGGCGGAAAAAGCGGCGTCTGATCCTCACCAGAAATGCGGCTGACAAGCTGTCCGAGGCGATCGTCGCCTCCGGGTTTGAACCTGAAATGGCCGATCCTCGCCGCTTTCCGGCTCCGCTTGATCCGCAATCGGTGCATCAGGGGGCGGCGCTCGAGGTGCTCCCGCTGGATTGGGGCAGTCTCGAAGAGCTTTGCCTCGGGACGGGCAGGACGCCGCCGCGCATGGTGTTGCTGGACCGGGTCACCGATCCGCATAATGTGGGTGCGATCCTGCGCTCGGCCGAGGTTTTCGGTGCCTTGGCCGTGGTCGCGCCACGCCATCATTCCGCCCCCCAAACCGGCGCGCTGGCCAAGACGGCAAGCGGCGCACTGGAACGGCAGCCCTATCTGCGGGTCCGCAATCTCGCCGATGCGATTTCGACATTGCAGGGCGCGGGCTATCTGGTGCTGGGTCTGGACGGTGCGGCCGAGGTTACCGTTGACGAGGCGCTTTCCGGCCTGCGCAACAGGCCTGTCGCGCTCGTGCTGGGGGCAGAGGGGCCGGGCCTGCGCGCCAAGACCCGATTGGTCTGTGACCGGCTCGTGCGGATCGATGCAGCCGGGGGTTTCGGTTCGCTCAATGTCTCGAACGCCGCAGCCGTTGCGCTCTATGCCGCGCGCCCGGAGCGTTCGGAGGCCTGTTGACATTTTCGTTAGTGCAGCCCGGCCATCCCTTTTCTTCCGGCACAACGTTCCTATCTCACATCAAGAGGCGTCGGGACGGAACCCCGGCGTTTCACTTCACTGTCCCTCGTTCCGCGACTGGCGCCCAGAGTGATCTGGGCGCTTTTTTTCCTGCGGCAAGACGTGTAGGGGTGCCGCCATGAACGAGAGCTATTCCGATGTGTATCTGCGCGGCATACTTGACCGCACGAAACGGATCGCCGTTGTCGGCGTTTCGCTCAACGAGGTGCGCCCCAGCTTCTATGTGGCTCGCTATCTTGCGCTGAAAGGTTATGAGGTCATCCCTGTCAATCCGGGGCACGCCGGCAAGACGGCCTTTGGGTGCGAGGTAGCGGGCAGCCTTGATGAGATTGAGGGCGAAGTGGATATGGTCGATATCTTCCGCCGGTCCGAGCATGTGCCGGAAGTGGTGGAGAAGGCGCTGACGCTCAAGGGCCTGCGCACCATCTGGATGCAGATCGGCGTCTACCATGAAGAGGCGGCGACGCGGGCGCGGGCGCAGGGTGTCGATGTGATCATGAACCGCTGCCCGAAGATCGAATATCAGCGCCTCCATGGCGAGTTGCGCATGGGCGGGTTCAACACCGGCGTGATCTCATCGAGGTTGTGAATATCGGCCTGCTGCATTGGCCTGTCTTCGGGAAGAGTTGACCCCGACAAGATACAAAACGCCATAAGGCCCCAGCCCGTTCATCCGCGCAAATCGAGCGGATCGGCCCGGAAATCGGCGGCGATGCGCAACTCCCGCATGGGGCGCACCAGCGAGATGCACTCGGCATAGATCGGGTGCGCCTTGTAGGCCGCCAGCGCCGCCTCGTCGGCGAACTCGGCATAGACCACCACATCCACCTGCGCGCCCGCGATCTGATCGGATTGCAGGTTGCGCCCCACTTCGAAATGCTGCGCATGGGGGATGCGGCCCAGCATCTTCAGCCCGTCTTCGATACGCCCCACATCCGCAGGATCAGCCGCGCTGAAAAATACGATATGACGGATCATGCTCTGCCCCTGTCGTTGCCTCGTGCCGCCTTTTCGGCCAGCCCGCTCTGTCCCTGCCGCCGGGCAAGCACACTCATCACGGAATTAAGCGGAATCTCGCGCGATTCCAGCATGACCAGCAGATGAAAGAGCACGTCGGCTGCTTCTTCGGTCAGGCGGTCACGGTCGCCCTTTACGGCCTCGACGATCGCCTCGATGGCTTCCTCGCCGAATTTCTCGGCCACTTTCTCGGGGCCCTGCGCAAGGAGCCGTGCGGTCCAGCTTTCCTCCGGGTCGGTCTTTGCGCGCGCGGCGATGATCCGGGCGAGTTCGTCAAGCGTCATGCATCGATCCTCATGGGGATGCCGGCGGCCTGCATATGGGCCTTGGCCTCACTGATGCTGTAGGTGCCGAAATGAAAGATCGAGGCGGCAAGCACGGCGCTCGCCCCGCCCTCACGCACCCCCTCGACCAGATGATCGAGCGTGCCCACACCGCCCGAGGCGATCACCGGGATGCCCACCGCATCAACGATGGCGCGTGTCAGCTCCAGATTGAAACCCTGCTGCGTGCCGTCGCGGTCCATGCTGGTGAGCAGGATTTCTCCGGCCCCTTTCGCCTCGACGGTCCGGGCAAACTCGACCGCATCCATGCCCGTGGGCCTGCGCCCGCCATGGGTGAAGATTTCCCATTTGCCGGGGGCGACGGTCTTTGCGTCGATGGCCACCACGATGCACTGGCTGCCGAAACGGTCCGCCGCGGCGCGCACCACCTCCGGGTCGGCCACGGCGGCTGAGTTGAAGCTCACCTTGTCCGCCCCTGCCAGCAGCAGGGCGCGCACATCCTCGGCGCTGCGCACACCGCCGCCCACCGTGAGCGGAATGTAGCACTGCTCGGCCGTGCGCCGCACCACATCGAACATGGTGCCACGGTTTTCATGGGTGGCATGAATGTCGAGGAAGCAAAGCTCATCGGCGCCGGCCGCGTCATAGGCGCGCGCGGCATCCACCGGATCACCGGCATCGCGCAGATCAACGAAGTTCACACCCTTGACCACGCGCCCATCGGCCACGTCGAGACAGGGGATGATGCGGGTTTTCAGCATGAGCGGGCCGTTCAAAGCAATGTCGCTCAGTGGTTTAGGCAGAAACTGCGCGACATGCCAGAGCATCGCGCGGCAAACTCTGCCCGCAGAGGACGTTTTTCCGGCGTCAGGCGCTTCTGTGCCCCGAGGTGGGCGTATTCTGCGTCCAGCGGTGCGCGGCGGCCTGCGGGTTTTGCGCCGCGCAGGGGCTGCGAAAGCGAGGGAGACGGTTCTGCCGCCTCTGTTTCTACGGCAGGACGATGGCGGCGCCCGACCCTGGGTGGGCGCATCGGAACGCCGGTGCGACTGTGCTTTATGGCAGCCAAGATACTCTAACCGTCATGCTTCTTGCAGCGTTGCAATGCGCCCTCCCGGGGGGGAGGGTGTTCGTCGGGAAAACTGCCCCCCGGGCAGTTTTCTGATCCTCCTTACCGCCGCCCGGGCTGGTCGCCCGGGCGAGACAGTGGGGCAGGCGTGGCGCGGAACGGTTCTACGGCTCAGGACGCCTGGAGGGGGCAATCGGCCACTTTTTCAGCAGCCCGTTAAGGTATCTACCCCCGGGAAAGCCGCGCCGCGCGCCCGCCGCGGCGCTTTTTCAGCAGACCGGCCCGCGCGGGCAGGGCGCCCATGATCTCGCGTCGCTCTTCGGCGCTCATCTTCGACCAGCGCCCGATTTCATCTATGGAGCGCAGGCAGCCCGTGCAGATCCGTGCCTCGGGATGGATCACGCAAATCTTGATGCAGGGGCTCTCGATTTCCTCGCGGGCCCAGAGATCGTCGCTCATCGCTGCTCTGCCTTCATGTGTCCAAGGCGGTCCAGCGCCCCTTGCAGGATATAGCTTGCCGCAACGCTGTCGATAACCTCTGCGCGACGTTTTCGTGACGCATCCGCCTCGAGAAGCGCCCGTTCGGCGGCCACTGTCGAGAGCCGTTCGTCCCAGAACCCGATGGGCAGATCAGTGAGCCGCGCGAGGTTCCGCGCGAAAGCGCGGGTGGACTGGCAGCGCGGCCCTTCGGTGCCATCCATGTTGCGCGGCAGCCCGAGGATCATGCCGCCCACCTCACGCGCCGCGGCGATCTCCAGAAGGCGCGCGGCATCGAGCCCGAATTTGCGGCGCCGCACCGTCTCCATCGGGCTTGCCACCGACAGCAGCCGGTCCGACAGGGCAATTCCGATGGTCTTCTCGCCCAGATCGAGCCCGAGCAACGGGCGTGCCTTTGGCAATGACGCCTGAAAATCAGCGATATCCTCGAAGATCATTGCGCAATGTCAGCATCTTGCGCCGCCGAATAGAGCCTGCGCAGAGCGGAGGGGTCTTCGGCAAAAATCTCTCTCGCCTCGGCCCAGACATCGTTGGCGCGCGACTTTTCGTCCAGCACACCGAGCGCGCGGATCAGCTGGGCCCATTCTTCCGGCAAGCCGCCTTCGGTTTTGAGCCGCTCCGACAACCCCTCGACCATCCCCATGATCATCCGGGTGCGTTCTTCCGGGCTCATGTCCTGCGACGCGGCGATCTGGGCAGCACTCGGCCCGATATCGACCTGTGGCGGCAGTTCGTAATTCACGCCCGCGCGCCATGCGAGTTCCTCGATCTGCTGGCGAATGGGCGCGACCCAGGGCGCATCCGGCGGCCCCTCTTCCATCAGGGTGCGCAGGGTGCGGAAGGCCGCGTCGGGGCGATCGACCTGGATCATGTATTGCGCGAGGTAATAGCGGGCGAAGGGATATTGCGGATCGCGTTCGAGCGCGGCCCGGATGTTGCGTTCCGCCTCCTCGCTCACATAGCCGCCCGTGGCGCCGATCATCAGTTCGACAAGAAAGCTGTAATCCGCCGCATCCGCCTCGTCGCCGCGCAGCGCGATGAGCTTCTCCTGGGCCTCGATGGCGGCGCGCATGTTGCCGAGCGCGGCTTCGTTGCGTGCCAGAAGGCTCAGGCCCTGAAGATCATCGGGTCTGTCCGCCACGGTTTCGCGCAGCCGCTCCATGAGCGTCAGATACTCCTCGGTCACCTCTTCACCACGGATCGAGCCCTCGGGCAGCCGCGCCTCCGCCTCGGCCTGCGTCAGGCGGTTCTGGCGCATTTCTTCCGAATTTGCGATCCGCGCCTGCAGTGGCACATCGCGATATCCCGGCGCGCCGAGCCTGTCATAGATCCAGAAGGCACCGCCCAGGATGGTGAAAATGCCGATGAAGCCGATCAGCAAATAGGACTGCGCAGGCTGGCTCGGGCCCGCAGCGGCGGCCGCCACCTGCGCATCCGCCGCGAGGATCCGCCGGGACACTTCGAGACGCACGCGCCCGGCTTCTTCCTCACTGATCACGCCGCGCGCAAGGTCGCGGTCCACCTCGTTCAATTGATCACGGTAGATCTGCAGATCATAGGCGGCCGCCTCTGTCTCGCCGCCGGCGCCGCGCGCCGCCGCGCGCGCCAGTGTCAGGACGATGGCAAGAGCAAGCGCACCGCTGATGATCCAGAATGTCATGACCAACCTCTTCCTTGGCGTTACAGTCCATGTAAACGTGCGCGGTGCCGGAAAAAAGGGACAAAGCGGCACAGATCGGCGCTCACCCGCCTGCATTGCGGGTGATGTCGCGTTTTGAGCCTTATGCGCCGCGCCACGTATCTTCTTGTCTCGCGTTTGGGCGCATACCCTCCCTGTCATCGCCGCAGCGATTCCATCCAAGCCCGGAGCGCCCATGAAACGCTATTCCGCCTTCGCCATCGCCCGAGAGGCCCTTCGCAACCACACAGGGTGGGAGCGCGCCTGGGCCTCGCCCGAGCCGAGGAAGAAATATCAGGCGATCATCATCGGTGCGGGCGGCCACGGGCTTGCCACAGCCTATTACCTTGGCAAGAACCACGGCATCAGGGATGTGGCGATCCTCGAGAAGGGATGGCTCGGCGGCGGCAATACCGGGCGCAACACCACGATCATCCGGTCGAACTACCTGCAGGACCCGTCGGCGGCCATCTACGAGAAGGCGCGAAGCCTCTACGAGACGATCAGCCAGGATCTCAATTACAACGTGATGTTCAGCCCGCGCGGTGTGATGATGCTGGCCCAAACCCAGCATGAGGTGCGCGGATACGAGCGCACGGCCCATGCCAATGCCCTGCAAGGCGTGACGACCGAGTTCATTTCGCCCGCCCGCGTGAAGGAGCTGGTGCCGATCATCAATCTCGACGGGCCGCGCTATCCGGTTCTGGGCGCGCTCTGGCAGGCGCGGGCCGGCACGGCGCGCCATGATGCGGTGGCCTGGGGCTATGCACGGGCGTGCTCGGACATGGGCATGCATGTGATCCAGAAATGCGAGGTGACCGGCATCCGGCAGGAGGGGGGGCGCGTCACCGGGGTGGATACCACCCGCGGCGCCATCGACTGTGACAAGCTGGGCATCGTCGTGGCCGGGCATTCTGGTGATGTGGCGCGCATGGCCGGCTTCCGCCTGCCCATCGAAAGCGTGCCCCTGCAGGCGCTGGTGAGCGAGCCGATCAAGCCCTGCATGGATGTGGTGGTGATGGCCAACACCGTCCATGGCTACATGAGCCAGTCCGACAAGGGCGAGATGGTCATCGGTGGTGGCACCGACGGGCACAACAACTACACCCAGCGCGGCAGCTTTCATCATATCGAGGAAACGGTGCGCGCCCTGATCGAGACCTTCCCGATGGTCAGCCGCCTCAAGATGCTGCGCCAATGGGGCGGTATCGTGGATGTCACCGGCGACCGCTCGCCGATCCTGAGCAAGACACCGGTGGAGAACATCTACATCAATTGCGGCTGGGGCACCGGCGGGTTCAAGGCGATCCCCGGCTCGGGCTGGGGCTTTGCCGAACTGATGGCCAAGGACCACGCGCCGCTCTGCGAGGCCTTCGGCCTCGAGCGTTTCCGCGAGGGGCGCTTCATCGACGAGAGCGTCGCGGCTGGCGTCGCGCATTAAGGAGCACCCCCTCATGCTGATCCTGACCTGTCCCTGCTGCGGCGTGACCGCCGAAGAGACCGAGTTCCACGCCGGCGGGGAGGCGCATCTGAAGCGCTTCGGCCCCGGCTCCTCGGAGGATGAGTTTCACGACTATCTCTTCGCCCGCGAAAACCCCAAGGGTGTGCATTTCGAGCGCTGGCGCCATGCCAATGGCTGCGGCAAATGGTTCCTTGCCGCGCGCGATACGGTAACGCTCGAGGTCTATGGCACCTATCCCGCCCAGACCCATGAGCCACCGCAGGACATCAAGGACAGGATCTCGGCCCGCCATCCGGGCTGGACATGGAGGGAATTCGCATGAGCCTCTACGCGCCTCTTCATTTTGCCGAAAATACTCCCGCCGGAGGCGTCCGCCGCCACCACGCAGCACAAGGCCTGAACTCATGAGCACACGTCTTGCCACAGGCGGCCGTCTGATCGACCGTGCCACCACCATGGAATTCACCCTCAACGGCAAACGCTTGCAAGGGCGCGCCGGTGACACGCTGGCTTCTGCGCTTCTGGCCAATGACCAGTTGATGGTGGGCCGTTCCTTCAAGTATCACCGCCCGCGCGGCATCGTCGCCTCTGGTGCAGAGGAGCCCAATGCGCTTTTCAACATGGGAGAGGGCGCGCGGTTCGAGCCGAACCAGCGCGCCACCACGACCGAGCTATTCGATGGCCTGACCTGCCGCAGCCAGAATCACTGGCCCAGCCTCGAATTCGATGTGGGCGCGATCAACAGCCGCCTCGCGCGGTTCCTGCCGGCGGGCTTCTACTACAAGATGTTCATTCATCCGCGCCCCTTCTGGAAGCATGTCTATGAGCCCTTCATCCGCCAGTCGGCCGGGCTTGGGCAGGCGCCGAAAGACCGTGACGCCGATAGCTACGAGCATTTTCATGCCTTTACCGATGTGCTGGTCATCGGTGGTGGCGTTGCCGGGCTTCAGGCGGCCAGGGCGGCAGGTGCTGCGGGTGCCACGGTGCTGCTGATCGAACAGACGGCCCATTGGGGCGGACGTGCGCCGGTGGATGGCGGCACGGTTGACGGCCAGCCTGTGGACAAGTTCGTGGATGAAACCCTCGCGGCACTGCGCGAGATGCCCAATGTCACCCTGCGCAACCGCCTGATGGGCGCAGGCGTCTATGACCATGGCTATGTGCTTGGATATGAACGGGTAAACGATCACCAGCCCGGCGCGCCCGGGCCGCGCCACCGCCTGTGGCGCATCCGCGCGGGCCAGGTGATCACCGCGACAGGCGCCATCGAGCGCCCTCTCAGCTTTGCGGGCAATGACATTCCGGGCGTGATGCTGGCCTCTGCCATTCGCGATTACGCGGTGGATTACGGCGTATCCGTGGGCGACCGCACGGTTGTCGTCACCAATAATGACGATGCCTACCGCACCGCGATCACCCTTAAGACGCTGGGGCTCGAGGTGCCTGTCATCCTCGATGCGCGCGCCACGGGCGGCGGTGCGCTGGCCGATGAGGCCCGTAGCCTCGGCATTCGTGTAGAGGCGGGCAAGGGGATCGCCAAGGTCAGGGGCGGTCGCCGGGTGACCGGCGTGGCGATCTGTTCACAGGCGGGTGAGGGGGCGGTGCTCGAAGAGATCGCCTGCGATGCGGTGGCCATGTCGGGCGGCTGGTCGCCGGTGGTGCATCTGTGGTCGCATTGCGGGGGCAAGCTGCTCTGGGATGAGGCGCACGCGATGTTCCGCCCGGATGTGGATAAGGCACCCACCGGCGCGAATGGTGAGGCCTTCGTCATCGCGGCGGGTGCCGCGAACGGGGCGCTGCACCTGCGCGACACGCTGGCCGATGCCCAGGCCGCCGGCCATGCGGCTGCCGCCCGGCTGGGCCATGAGGTCAAGGAGAGCGCACCGCCGCTGGGGGAGGCGGCGCCCGAGGTGCGGCTGCAGCCGATCTGGATGATGCCTCAGGGCGCCAAGACGGTCCTGCGCATGAAAAGCTGGCTCGATTTCCAGAACGACGTGAAGGTTTCCGACGTGCAGCTTGCCGCGCGCGAAGGCTTCGAAAGCGTGGAACATGCCAAGCGCTACACCACGCTCGGCATGGCCACCGATCAGGGCAAGCTGAGCAATATCAACGGCCTTGCGATCCTGTCGGACGCGCTGAACCAGCCCATCCCGCAGACCGGCACCACCACCTTCCGCCCGCCCTACACGCCCATCTCCATGGCCGCCATCGCGGGCGAGGCGCGGGGCGAGACCTTCCAGCCGATCCGCAAGACGGTGCTGCATGAGTGGCACGAGGCCAATGGCGCCTATTTCGAGCCCGTCGGCGCCTGGCGGCGGCCCTACACGTTCCGGAAAGGTGACGAGACCATCGAGGAAGCGGTCGCCCGCGAGATCACCCGCACCCGCGAAAGCCTCGGCCTGCTCGATGCCTCGACCCTGGGCAAGATCATCGTCAAGGGTCCGGATGCGGGCCGCTTTCTCGACATGCTCTACACCAACATGATGAGCACCCTGAAGCCGGGGCGCTGCCGCTACGGGCTGATGTGCAGCGAGAACGGCTTCCTCATCGATGATGGCGTGGTCGCGCGCCTCGATGATGAGACATTTCTGTGCCACACCACCACCGGCGGGGCGGAAAGCATCCATGGCCATATGGAAGACTGGCTGCAATGCGAATGGTGGGACTGGCAGGTCTATACCGCCAATGTGACCGAGCAATATGCCCAGATCGCCGTTGTCGGCCCGAAGGCCCGCGCCTTGCTGCAAAAGCTGACCGGGGATGACATCTCGGCCGAGGCGCTCTCCTTCATGGGCTGGAAGGACATCACCCTGGATGGCGTGCCTGTCCGTGCCTATCGCATTTCCTTCTCCGGCGAGTTGAGCTACGAGATCGCCATCCCCGCCTCCTACGGGCGCGCGATCTGGGACAAGCTCCTGTCGGAAGGGGCGGCGTTCAACGCCACGCCCTACGGCACCGAAGCGCTGCATGTCATGCGCGCCGAAAAGGGCTTAATCATGATCGGCGACGAGACGGACGGGACGGTGATTCCGCAGGATCTCAACATGGAATGGGCCATTTCCAAGAAGAAGGAAGATTACCTCGGCAAGCGCGCGCAGGCGCGCAGCCACATGGCCGATCCCGAGCGCTGGAAGCTGGTGGGCCTCGAGACGCTGGATGGCGCTGTCCTGCCCGACGGGGCCTATGCGGTGGCGCAGGGCCGCAACGCCAATGGCCAGCGCAAGGTGCAGGGGCGTGTCACCTCGAGCTACCATTCGCCCACGCTCGGCCGCGGCATCGCCATGGGGCTGGTCCATAAAGGCCCCGAGCGGATGGGCGAGGTGCTGGAGTTTCCCAGGGTGGATGGCACGGTGATGAAGGCGAAGATCGTCGATCAGGTCTTCTATGACAAGGACGGGGAGAAGCAGAATGTCTGAGCCGACGAGCCCCCTTGCCGGGGCAAAATACGAGGGCTTTGCAGGGGTCGTCGCCATGGGCTTGCAGGGCATGATCAGCTTGCGGGGCGATCTCGGCGCTGAGGCCTTGGGCAAGGCCGTGAAGGCCGTGACCGGGGTGGACGTGCCCGCGCCGCGCAGGATTGCCATGAAGGGGGAGACCGGGGCGGCATGGATGTCACCCGATGAGCTTTTGCTATTGGTGCCCTATGCCGATGTGGCCACAGCGCTGGAGCGTCTGCACGAGATGCTGGCGGGCACGCATTTTCTGGCTGTGGATGTCTCGGATGCGCGGGCGATGTTCAGCGTTGACGGGCAGGGGGTGCGCGAGATTGTCGCGAAGCTCATGCCGGTGGACATGCGCAGGCAGGCTTTTGGCGAGGGTGATTTCCGCCGCACCCGCATGGCGCAGATTCCGGCGGCCCTCTGGATGCCTCAGCCCGACCGGGTTCAGATCATCTGCTTCCGCTCCGTCGCGGAATATGCCTTCAACCTTCTCAAGGGGGCGGCTGCGCCGGGGGGCGAGGTGGGCCATCTCTCCTGAAGTCCGGCCGGGCGAGCGACCGTATTGGCCCTTGACCTCGGGGGGGGCAGCCTACCATGTATGCTGCATCGTATTAACAACCTGAAAGAGGGGCCGACCAATGGCATTCGAACTTCCCGATCTTCCGTACGCCCATGACGCGCTGGCCGATAACGGCATGAGCAAGGAGACGCTGGAATATCATCATGACATTCACCACAAGGCCTATGTGGACAATGGCAACAAGCTGCTCGCCGGGACCGAATGGGACGGCAAGACGATGGAAGAGATCATCACCGGCACCTATGACGCAAACAGCGTCGCCCAGTCGGGTATCTTCAACAATATCAGCCAGTTATGGAACCATAACCAGTTCTGGGAAATGATGAGCCCCGGCAAGTCCGCCATGCCCGGTGAGCTTGAAAAGGCGCTGACCGAGGCGTTCGGCTCGGTCGATGAGTTCAAGTCGCAGTTTTCGGCGGCCGGTGCCGGGCAGTTCGGCTCGGGCTGGTGCTGGCTTGTGAAGGATACCGATGGCAGCCTGAAGGTGACCAAGACCGAAAACGGCGTGAACCCGCTCTGCTTCGGGCAGACCGCACTTCTGGGCTGCGATGTATGGGAGCATTCCTATTACATCGATTTCCGCAACAAGCGCCCCGCCTATCTGACCAACTTTCTCGACAATCTGGTCAATTGGGAGAACGTCGCCTCGCGCATGTGATCCGCGGCTTTGTCATGGTGCACCAGGGGGATCACCCCGGCGTCTTCCCTGCCCCTGCGCGGAGCAAAGGCCGAAGGCCGCTGCGCATCGCTGGGCCGCGCCCCGACGGCCCGGCGATTTGGCGGCCCTACACGCGGCGATCAGAGGTCTTGCGTGTGTGGCTTGGTGCAGGCTGCCTCAGGTTGATCGAGATTGCCTGCTAGGCGCGGCGGGTCTTTTCATCCCAGCGCGTCGCGCAGCGCCATGCGCAGGTCGGGCACGTCCGACAGGACCGTGAGAAAATCCCGCAGGTCCGGCGGGGCAAACCCCTCGCCGATCACATGGTCCAGAAGCTGCAGAAGCGGAGTCCAATACGCCTCGGTATTCAGCAGAAAGACGGGCTTTTCATGCAGGCCCAACTGCCGCCATGTCAGGATCTCGAGCAACTCGTCAAGTGTGCCCGCGCCGCCGGGCATGACCAGAATCGCGTCCGAATTCATGAACATGATCTTCTTGCGCTCATGCATGGTTTCGGTGACGACAAGATGTGTCAGATCGGCCTTGCCCCGCTCCGAATTTACAAGATGGCGGGGGATCACCCCGAAAGTGGCCCCACCCGCCATTTGTGCGGCGCGCGCGCATTCGCCCATCAATCCCACATCGCCCGCCCCGTAAACGAGGCGCCAGCCCTCATCGGCGAGCATCGCCCCCACGGCGCGGGCCGCATCGAGATAAGCCGCACGGTGGCCGCTTCTTGCGCCGCAAAAGACACAGACCGATGAAGACATTCTTGAAATCCTCTTGAAAAACCACCTTGTTTTGACGGTAGATACTCTTTTTTGTAAATGTTTCACAACTGCGCTGCCTCACCGCGCCTGGGGAAGGAACGGAAATGAGCAAAATCTCTGCACCGGGCAGTGGTCCTGCCCTTGGAGCCGGTATGGCCGTCCTGGCACTCGCGGGGGTCGTGGTGGCCTATGTCGTCTTGTCTCCGGCTCGGGAGGAGGCGCGGCCCGAAAGCCCGTCTGCCGGCATTTCTGACACAGCAGAAGACACAGATACGCCACCCGAGGCCGATGCCGCCGCAGAATTGCCCCAGACAGTGGCCGCGCAACCTGTGCAAACCGCGCCGGAGACGGCGCCCCCCGAGGCCACCGCGCCGGAGCCCGAGCAGGAGACCGCTCAGGATACGGCACCGCAACCACCCAGGATCGACACGTTTCGGCTTGATCCTGACGGCCGTTTTCTGCTGGCCGGCCATACGGCACCGGATTGGAATACCTTCGTGCTGATCGATGGTGAAACCCTGGGGGAGATCACGCCCGATACTACGGGTGGCTTTGTCAGCTTCATGACCCTTGACGATAGTGATGCACCGCGTGTCCTGTCGCTGCTGATGCGCCAGGAAGGCGCGGCGGATATCCTTTCGACGGATGAGATCCTTGTCGCCCCGTTCGCGCCGCCGGTTGCCGAGGCGGAGCCGCCGCGTGACGTTCCCGCGTCCGACATCGCCGTCTCGGACCCGTCCGCCGAAGAGCCCGGTGCTTCGGTGCCGCTTTCCGATGAGCAGACCGCGCCGGAGAGCATGACAAAAGCAGAGGATCCGCCACAGCCGCGCCCGCAGGCTGTGCTCAGGTCCGGCGAAGATGGGGTCGAAGTGATCCAGCCGGCCCCTGTCGCGGGTGGCTTGGCGCAATCCTCGCCCGAGGCGATGACCGCCGTGGCGCTGGATGCGATCAGCTATACCGAGACGGGCGAAGTCGAGCTTGCCGGTCGGGGTCAGGGGCAGGGCTTCGTGCGGGTCTATGTCGACAACGCCCCGATCATCACCTCGCGGATCGAGGCTGACGGGCGCTGGCGCACGGAACTGCCACAGGTCGATGCCGGGGTCTATACCTTGCGGGTGGATGAGATCGATGCCGAGGGGGTGGTCTTGTCGCGGGTTGAAACCCCCTTCCAGCGCGAAGCCGCCGAACTGGTGACGGATCGCCAGGAGACCCACCAGGAGACACACCAGGAGACACACCAGCCCGAAGAGGCCCCACTGCCGCAGACCCGTATGTCGGCCGTCACGGTCCAGCCGGGCTCGACATTGTGGGCGATTTCGCGGGAACGATACGGCGAGGGCATCCTCTACATGCGCGTGTTCGAGGCCAATCGTGACCATATCCGCGACCCTGATCTGATCTATCCCGGGCAGGTTTTCACGCTTCCGGAATAGGGGCGTTCGGGCAGCAGGGGGGCTGGCAATCCGCGGCCTCCGGCTCTATCTCTTGGGGCCGGGCAGGAAAGCTGAGCAATGCACCCCACCGCAACCGACCCAACCGCGCGGCCCGCAACGGGCTTGAGCACCATGCGCCGCGTGGCCCCTTACATGTGGCCTGCGGGCAATCCCGCTTTCAAGACCCGTGTCGTGCTTGCGCTGATCCTTCTGGTGCTGGCAAAGCTTGTCGCGGTCGTCACGCCTTTCTTCTACAAGGAAGCGGTGGATGCGCTGGCCGGTGAAGGCAAGGAGGCAGCGTGGATGCTCGGCGCGGGTGCCATTGGCATGACCGTGGCCTACGGCATGGCGCGGCTCATGAATGTGGGCTTCCAGCAACTGCGCGATGCGGTTTTCGCGCCGGTGGGTCAGCGCGCCGTGCGCCGGCTTGCGCTGGAGACATTCGAGCATATTCACCGGCTCTCCATGCGCTACCATATCAGCCGCAAGACAGGCGGGCTGAGCCGTATCATCGAGCGCGGTGTCAAGGGCGTGGATTTCCTGCTGCGCTTCATGGTCTTCTCCATCGGCCCCCTGCTGCTCGAGTTGTTGCTCGTCGGTGCAATCCTCTGGGCCTATTTCGACTTTTCCTATCTGCTGGTCATCATGGTGATGATCGCGCTCTATGTCGCGTTCACCTTCAAGGTCACGGAAATGCGCGTGCGCCTGCGCAAGGAGATGAACGATCAGGACACGGACGCCAATCAGAAGGCCATCGACAGCCTGCTCAATTTCGAAACGGTGAAATATTTCGGCGCCGAGGCGCGGGAGGCCCGGCGCTATGATGGCGCGATGGCGCTTTACGAGCGCGCGGCACTGAAGACGACCTATTCGCTCGCCTTTCTGAACTTCGGACAGTCTTTCATCATCACCGGCGCCCTGATCGCGGTCATGGTGATGGCGGCCATCGGGGTTCAGGAAGGCGCGCTCACGGTGGGGGATTTCGTGATGGTCAATGCCTATCTGCTCCAGATCACCACCCCGCTCAATTTCCTGGGCACCGTCTATCGGGAGATTCGCCAGTCGCTTGTGGATATGGGCGAGATGTTCGGCCTGCTCGAACAGCCACCCGATGTGCGCGATGCGCCGGATGCCCGGCCCCTGCAGGTCGGGGGCGGGTCGGTGCGGTTCGAGGATGTTCATTTCGGCTATGGTCCGGAACGCCCGATCCTCAAGGGCCTGTCGCTGGAAGTACCTGCCGGGCAGAGCCTTGCCGTGGTCGGGCCGACTGGCTCGGGCAAATCGACCATCGGGCGGCTGCTCTTCCGGTTCTACGATGTGCAAGGCGGGCGGGTAACGATCGACGGGCAGGATCTGCGCGATGTCACGCTGGACAGCCTGCATGAGGCTATCGGCGTGGTGCCTCAGGACACGGTGCTTTTCAATGACACGATCCGCTACAACATCGCCTATGGACGTGACGGGGCCAGCCAGGCACAGATCGAGGCCGCAGCGCAAGCCGCCCAGATCCATGATTTCATCGCCTCCCTGCCGCAGGGCTATGACACTCAGGTGGGTGAGCGTGGCCTGAAACTTTCAGGCGGCGAAAAACAGCGCGTGGGGATCGCCCGCACCCTGCTCAAGGATCCGCCCGTTCTGCTGCTGGACGAGGCGACGAGCGCGCTCGACTCAGAGACCGAGAGCGATATTCAGGATGCGCTGCGGCGCGCGGGGGAGGGGCGCACGGTTCTGATGATCGCACACCGGCTCTCCACCGTGGCCGAGGCCGACCGGATCATCGTGCTGGAGGATGGCCGGATCGCCGAAGAGGGCACCCATTCGGAGCTGCTGACGCAAGGGGGCCGCTACGCCAGCTTCTGGTCCCGCCAGCGCAGCGAGGGGGCGGTGGGGTAGGGTCGTGGCCCGACGGAAACCCTTGTGCCGGACCTTGAGCCCAGGATCGCAGAGGCCGAGGCGGCGGCTATCCTGCACAACCCCGACACTGCCACGCAGGCCGACCGCATGGTAGCCGGTCTTCGCCAGCTTGGGGCGGCTTGGTATAGCCCCGCCAATGCCGACAGGACGACGATCAGCCGCGTTGACCCCCATGCGGCCCTTGTGTCGCCTGCCGAGGCCTGACCAGTCCCACAGGGCCGTGGAAACTACCTGCCGTCCCTTCGGGGGCGGCTTTTTTATGTGAATGCCAGCAAAAAGAGCCGAACGGCAATCGGAACGATTTGCAGCGCGGTTCCAAATGCGATGAACAGCAAACCCCGACGTGCCCCGCGCGAAGATGCAAGCAAGTTCTGCACCATTGGAAGTCGCAAGTTTTCTTCGCGTGTTTCGCCTGAAAGCCTAGTAAGCCCAACGTCAATTGCGTCGTCTTCCTTCAAAATGACCGCGCGGGCCGTTATCCAAGCCCCTGCCAATGTGAAAGCCAAGCCTATACCGGCAAGAATGTCCGAAGTGACGCTATCCATGTAGAACCCCGTAATTTCACTGTTTGAAAGCGCTTTAGATCATTTGATCTTTGATCCTAGGATCGTTTCGAAGCTTTAATACAAGTTCCGGCATAGTGGGGCACTACCTTAGGAACCCGTCGTCGTAAATTATTAAACGATTTAAGGGGTTTATGGCGGAGAGACAGGGATTCGAACCCTGGGTGGGCTTGCACCCACAACGGTTTTCGAGACCGCCCCGTTCGACCACTCCGGCACCTCTCCGCAGGCTATGGATGCGGCGTCTAGTTGCCTTTTGGACTGTGTTCAAGGCCTTTTGCATTGTCCGCCGGAGGATTTTGGCTAGGGTAATTCATGTCCGAGCAGATGTGGATCCGATATGGCCAGCCTCATCCGATTATCCTTGTGTCTCCTTGTCTTTTCGGCGGTGAGCCTCATGCCGGTGGCTGCGCAGGCCTCGGATCGTGACCGTATCAAGGCGTTTCTCAATGTGACGGGCTTTGATGTGGCGCTCAAGAGCATTGGCCTCTCGGCAAGACACGCCCCTCTGATGCTGGGCATGGAGGCCAGTGATTTCGGCGCCGCCTGGAGCCGCCTTTCCGACCGGATTTTCGATCCACAGCTCCTGCAGGAAATGGCCATCGAGATGCTGGAGGAGACGCTTTCGGACGACCTGCTGGCCCATGCCGCCGGGTTCTATGCGTCCGATCTCGGTCAGCGTCTCGTCGAGGTCGAGAACGCGTCGCACCTGCATCCCGATGACGATCTCAAGAGGCGTGAGGGCGAGGTGCTTGTCGAAGCCTATGGCAGCGGGCCCGGCAGCCGGACTGCGCTGCTCGATGAGATGAATGACGCTGTTGACGGCACCGGGCAGGCGCTGCGGGCGGTGCAGGAGGTGCAACTGCGCTTCCTGCTGGCCGCCTCCGATGCGGGCGTCCTGGGATACGAGATCGACGAAGCCGCGCTGCGGGCATTCCTGCGCGAGGATGAGGACGACCTGCACGACCGGCTACGCCTGTCGGGTCTCTACCACGCTGCCTACACCTATCAGACCTTGAGCGACGCTGATCTGCGCGCCTATCGCGATGCGTTGAGCACGCCGGAAATGCAGCGGGTCTATGAGTTGATGAACGCCGTTCAGCACGAGATCAGGATCAACAGGTATGAGGCGCTGGCAGCGGCGCTGGCGGGCCTGACAGGAGGGGAAGAGCTTTGAGCTTTCGCAGATTTACCGCGTTTCTTGCAGCCATGCTGGCGCTGATTCTCGTCGTTCAGCCGGGCTTTGCCCAGAAAAGCCCGACGATCGACGATCTGCTCGAGGCACTTCGGCTCGAGGAGACCATTGCCGTCATGCAAGAGGAGGGTGCTGCCTATGGCGAGGATCTGGCCATTCAACTCATCCCGGATGTGAACCGGAACAGTTGGTCGCGGACGATCGGGCAGATATACGAGGCCGACAGGATGCGCGCCCTTGTCGCCGCGGGGGTCGGGGCCGAGATTGCGCCGGATGATATCACATCCATCCTTGAGTATCTCAGCCGCGATGACGTGCGCGAGATCATCAGCCTCGAGATCAGTGCGCGGCGTGCCTTCCTCGATCCGGATCTGGAAGGCGAGGCGAAGGCGCTTTTTGCGGAGATGTCGGAGCAGGGGACACACCTTCTGCAGCAGGTCGATACGATGATCCGCGACAGTGATCTCGTGGAGGCCAATGTGGCCGGCGCGCTCAATGCGGATCTGATGTTCTATCGTGGACTGGTCGATGGCGGCGCGTTCCGGATGAGCGAGGCGGAAATCCTGGCACAGGCCCGCGGGAATGAAGCGGCGGTGAGGGCAAGTTCACGCGAATGGCTGGAAGCCTTCCTGATGACGGCCTACCAGCCGCTGGAGCGGGAGGTGCTGGAGGATTACGTCGCCTTCTGGCGAAGCCCGGACGGAAGGCTTCTGACCCGTGCCCTCTTTGCGGGGTTCGATCAGATGTATGAAGATATCTCATATCTTCTGGGCCGGGCGGTGGCGCGGGAGATGACCAGCGAGGACCTTTGAGCCAGCAGGGCTGAGCCGGATCGCTTCCGAGCCCGCTCTTGATCAAGGCATCCTTGCTTCCCATCTCTCCAGGGCGGAACACAGCGGGTGTCAGGAACCTGCCCTGCAGGTGCCGTCGCGCCTTCTGCGGCGCCTGTGCGGAACCGCAAGCGTGCTATGGCTTGACATGGCGGTGTTGCTGCACCATAAGCCCGCAACCTGTCGGGGCGACCTGTCGGGCTTTTTTGTGATGACGCCCTTCATGGGGCGCGCTGTCCGAGGTGGCGATATGCCGCAAACACCCGACAGAGGGGACCACAGGGCGCGGAGAGAGAAGAGGAAATGCTGATGTTTGCGGTCCTGAAGACCGGAGGCAAGCAATACAAGGTTCAGCCGGGCGACATGCTCCGGGTGGAAAAGCTTGCTGCGACTGCCGGTGAAACGGTTCAGTTCGATGAAATCCTGATGCTGGGCGGCGAGAAAACCGTTCTGGGCAGCCCTTTCGTGGCCGGTGCTGCGGTGCAGGCAGAGGTGATCGACCAGATCAAGGGCGAGAAGGTGATCAACTTCGTCAAGCGTCGCCGCAAACACGGCTCGCAGCGCACCAAGGGCCATCGACAGAAACTGACGCTTCTGCGCATCACCGACATTCTGGAAAACGGCGCCAGGATCGCCAGCGCGAAGGCCAGCAAGCAGGCTGATGCAAAAGATGAGACCACGGCACCGGCAGCCGAAGCGACAGCGGCGGAAACAGCAGGTGACGATCTCAAGCAGCTTTCGGGTGTCGGCCCGGCGCTGGAGAAGAAGCTGCACGAGGCGGGTGTGACCACCTTCGCGCAGGTGGCCGCCTGGACCGAAGAGGACGTGGCCGCCATGGATGAGAAGCTGTCATTCAAGGGCCGGATCGAACGTGAAGGCTGGATCGAACAGGCCAAAGAGCTGGCCAAAGGCTGAAGGAGAGACCAAATGGCACATAAAAAAGCAGGTGGCTCATCCCGGAACGGACGCGACTCGGCCGGTCGCCGTCTTGGCGTGAAACTCTATGGCGGACAGCGTGCGATTCCCGGCAACATCATCGTGCGCCAGCGCGGCAACAAGTTCTGGCCGGGCCAGGGCGTCGGCCAGGGCAAGGATCACACGCTCTTTGCGACCGTCGAAGGGTCCGTCACCTTTCACAAGGGAATGAAGGGACGCACCTTTATTTCGGTCCTGCCAGCGGTGGAGGCCGCCGAGTAAGCCGACCTTACTGCGACAGACACCAAGGGGATCGGCAGAAGGCCGGTCCCCTTTTTCATTGCAGCGCCCCCGAGGAGAACAGAGACATGACAGCACTTGCCGACCAGCCCGTGATCGGGACCGAGCGGTTCGATCTGCGCCCGCTGCGTCGCTCCGATGCCGGGTTGATGGAACTTTACACCAGCGATCCGCGGGTCGCGCGGAATACCACCTCGATCCCGCACCCCCTGCCGCCTGGCAGCACGACCGCGTTCATCGACCGTGCCTGCACACCGGAGCGCGCCGAGGATGTCTGGGCGATGGATGCCACGAAGTCCGGCGGGGCCGAGTTGATGGGGCTTATCAGCCTCACGCGGATGGACCGGGACCAATCCGAAGTGGCCTATTGGGTAGCGCCCGCCTTCTGGAATACCGGCCTTGCGTCAGAGGCCGTCGCGGCGCTGCTGCGTGCAAACCCGCAGGGGAGCCGGACATTTTTCGCTTGCGTGTTTCAGGACAATCCGGCCTCCGCCCGGGTGCTGACCCATTGCGGCTTCGACTATCTGGGCGATGCAGAGGCCTTCAGCGTGGCCCGCGCGGCGAAGGTCGCCACCTGGACCTATTCCAGAAAAGCCGATTGAGCCCTACCGCACCTTTGCTTAAGGAGATGACATGAAATTTCTCGATCTCGCAAAGGTGTATATCCGATCCGGCGCCGGCGGCAGTGGCTGTGTCAGCTTCCGGCGCGAAAAATACATCGAGTTCGGCGGCCCGGATGGCGGGGATGGTGGCAATGGCGGGTCGGTCTGGGCCGAGGCGGTGGAGGGGCTCAACACCCTGATCGACTTTCGCTATCAGCAGCATTTCTTCGCCCGGAACGGCCAGCCGGGCATGGGGCGCCAGCGCACCGGCAAGACTGGCGAGGATATCGTGCTGCGGGTGCCTGCGGGCACCGAGATCCTCGATGAGGATCAGGAAACGCTGATCGCCGATCTGACGGAGGTAGGCGCGCGGGTATTGCTGGCGAGGGGCGGCAATGGCGGGTTCGGCAACCTGCATTTCAAGACGTCCACGAACCAGGCGCCGCGCCGCGCCAATCCCGGCCAGGCGGGGATCGAGCGCACCATCTGGCTCCGGCTGAAGCTGATTGCCGATGTGGGCCTTCTCGGACTTCCGAATGCTGGCAAATCGACCTTTCTGGCAGCTACATCGAATGCGCGCCCCAAGATCGCCGATTATCCCTTCACCACCCTGCATCCCAATCTGGGGGTTGTCGGGGTGGACGGGGTGGAATTCGTCGTGGCCGACATACCGGGGCTGATCGACGGCGCGTCCGAGGGCCGGGGGCTGGGCGATGTCTTTCTCGGCCATGTCGAGCGCTGTTCGGTGCTCTTGCATCTGGTTGACGGCACCTCGCCCACACTTGCCGAGGATTACCGCACCATCGTGACCGAGCTTGCGGCCTATGGCGGGGCGTTGGCCGAAAAGCCGCGCGTCACCGTGCTGAACAAGGTGGATGCGCTGGATGAGGAGGCAACCGACGCGGCTGCGGCCGCCCTCGAAGCGGCAAGCGGCGGGCCGGTGCTGCGCATGTCAGGGGTCTCTCGCGAGGGGGTGACCGGGGTTTTGCGCGCGCTGCGTGCGCAGATTGACGAGGACAGGCTGCGCCATGCCGCCCCCGAAGACGAGCCGGATCAATGGCATCCCTAGCGGCATCCGCGCGGCTGGTCATCAAGATCGGCTCTGCCCTGCTGGTCGACGGCAAGAGTGCTGCGCTCAAGGCCGACTGGTTGCAGGCGCTGGTGCAGGACGTGGCCATGCTGCGCGCGCGGGGCACGGATGTGATTCTCGTGTCATCGGGCTCCATCGCGCTCGGACGGGGTGTTCTGGGCCTGCCGCTCCGGGAGTTGTCTCTCGAGCAGAGCCAGGCCGCTGCCGCGGTTGGCCAGATCAAGCTGGCAGGGGCCTATGAGCAGGCCCTCGCGGCGCATGGGCTGCGCGCTGCACAGGTGTTGGTGACGCTGGACGACAGCACCGACAGGCGGCGCTATCTCAATTCGCGCGCGACACTCGATGAGCTCCTGCGCCTCGGCGCGGTGCCCATTGTCAATGAGAACGACACCGTGGCCACCGACGAAATCCGCTATGGAGACAATGACAGGCTGGCCGCTCAGATCGCCGTGACCGCCGGGGCGGATCATCTCATTCTGCTGAGTGATGTGGACGGGTTCTATTCCGCCAACCCTGCCGACGATCCCACCGCCCGGCGGTTTGACATGATCGAGGCGATCACCCCCGAGATCGAGGCCATGGCCGGCGATGCCGGTTCGGGCCTCTCCAAGGGGGGCATGAGGACCAAGCTCATGGCCGCGAAAACCGCCACGGCGGCGGGCTGCGTGATGGCGATCACCGAAGGTTCGAGACTGCGCCCCGTCATGGCGCTCGAGCAGGGGGCGGCGGCCACGTGGTTCCGCGCACAGGGCAATCCGCAGCAAAAGCGCAAGGCGTGGATTGCCGCGATGAAGCCCAGAGGTCGCATAACCGTTGATTCCGGCGCGCGCACCGCCCTGACCGGGGGAAGCAGCCTGCTGGTGGCGGGTGTCACGGCGGTGACGGGCCGCTTCATGCGCGGTGATGCGGTTGAGTTGATCGACGCGGCGGGGTATCGGCTCGGGCAGGGCCTCACGCGCTATGACGCCACCGATGCCGAGCGCATCAGGGGCTTGCGCAGCGATCAGATCGAGGCCGTTCTGGGCTATCCGCCGCGCGGCCCGCTGATTCACCGGGATGACATGGCGATCTGAGCCTGTCATGTTCGGTTGCATTGAAGGAGTGCAGTGATGAAAGACCTCGACGATATCCCAGCCCTGATGGCCGAGATTGGCCAACGCGCGCGTGATGCGGCGATGATCCTCGCCACAGCCAGCCCGGCATCCAAGGCCCACGCGCTGGAAGCGGCTGCCGATGCGGTCCGGGCACGGCGCGACGAGATCATCGCGGCGAATGCGCTCGATCTGGCCGAGGGGCGCGAAAAAGGCCTGTCGGATGCGATGATGGACCGGCTTATGCTCGACGAGGCACGCATCAGGGCCATGTGCGGCGGGCTGCAGGCCGTGGCGGCGCAGGACGACCCGGTAGGCGAGGTGCTGGCGGCATGGAAGCAGCCCTCGGGGCTCGATATCCGCCGCGTGCGCACGCCGCTGGGGGTGATCGGCGTGATCTACGAATCGCGCCCCAACGTGACCGCCGATGCTGGCGCGCTCTGTCTCAAGTCAGGCAATGCCGTGATCTTGCGGGGCGGCTCGGAAAGTTTCCGCTCGTCCGGTGCGATCCATGCATGCCTTGTGGAGGGACTGCGCGCTGCCGGCCTTCCGGAAGAGGCGATCCAGCGCGTGCCCACAAGGGACCGCGCGGCGGTGAGCGAGATGCTGGGCATGACCGAGCATATCGACGTGATCGTGCCGCGCGGCGGCAAGGGCCTCGTGGGCCTCGTGCAGCGCGAGGCGCGCGTGCCGGTCTTTGCCCATCTGGAGGGGATCGTGCATGTCTATATCGACGCCGAGGCCGATCCTGAGAAGGCGCTGCGCGTGGTGCTCAACGCCAAGACGCGCCGCACCGGCATCTGCGGCGCGGCGGAGTGCCTCTTGATTCACGAAAGCGTGGTCGACACGATCGGGCAGGGGGTCATCCGCGCCTTGCAGGACAAGGGCATCGAGGTGCGCGGCGACGCGCGGTTGCAGGCGATTCCGGGGGTGGTGGCCGCGGGGGAGGATGATTGGGGGCGCGAGTATCTCGATCGGATCATCGCCGCGCGAACGGTCCCCGATATCACTGCGGCGATCGCCCATATCCGCCGTCATGGCTCCTCTCACACGGAATGCATCCTGACCGAGGATGACGCGGCCGCCGCGCGCTTCTTTGCCGAGCTTGACAGTGCGATCCTGATGCGCAACGCCTCCACCCAGTTTGCCGACGGGGGGGAATTCGGCATGGGTGCCGAGATCGGAATCGCCACGGGCAAGATGCACGCGCGCGGCCCGGTGGGCGCCGCGCAACTGACCAGCTTCAAGTATCTCGT
>SLDH01000011.1 GCA_007125415.1 Roseovarius sp. | reverse complement strand
GCGGCCCTGTGTCGTGCACAAGATCAAAGTCCGCTCCGTCCCGCATCCCTGCCTCTCGCCTCGCATGGCGGCACGTTCTGTCAGGTGGCGAACACCAGATCCTCCAGCAGGTCGATGAGAAAGTGCTTGATTCTCCCTCCGGGCGCGTTGAGCCGGGAAACTGTTCCGCGCCACGCTTGCCCCACGCTCTCGCCCGGGCGACCAGCCCAAGCGGCGGTGAGGAGGATCGGAACACCCTCCCAATGAAGTGTAAACATAGGGGGAAGGACAGCATGGCGACGGCTCGCAACCCGCTGCGACAGGCGCCCAGGGTATTCCTTGCCGCCGTCGCGGCCAGAGCAGCCATCCTGTTCCGGCTTTCAATATCAATGAGTCTGGGGTTTAATTTCACTGAAGGGAGTGAGTCGTGTTCCGCGATCAAACTGCAGGTCATAGCGGCAGTGCTCGAAAAATCCGGACAGCATGCGACCGACCGAGACGCAAATCCAAGCATGACACAACATCTGATCAGGATAGGCGGCATGGCCTTGGCTGGCCTCCGCGCGTAACAGGAGAAGGAAATGGCCCGGCAGACGACGACGAAGAATACCGAGCAGGAAGTGAAAGAGAACGCCTCGAACCTGCGCGACACAGCAGAGCACGCCGCTGACCGCGCAACTGAAGCCGCCGAAATATCGAATGAAGAACTGCGCGCGCAATTCGAAGCATTGCGCCAGGATGTAGCACGTCTTTCTGAAAGCCTGCTGCGCGCGGGCGAAGAGCGCGCCCGGGCGGCGATGCGCAACTCTGGTGAGAGCGCGGCGGAACAGGCCGACTATGCGGCGAGCCAGGTCGAACTGTTGCTCGAAGAGGCCGAGGATTTCACCCGTGAGCGCCCCAGAACCGCAATGGGGCTTGCGATAGGCGCGGGCTTTCTTCTGGCCATGCTGCTGTCGCGGCGCTGATGCGAAATTCGCTACGTCGCCTCGAGCGTTACGCCAAATCCCGCATGCGCCGCTTCGGCATGCTTGTTCTGGGCGGCGCGCTTCTTGCGGTTGGCGTGGGCTTTCTTCTGGCAGCTCTGTGGATGGTGCTTGCAGCGCAGTTTTCGCCCATGGCCGCAACATTCATCTACGCCGCGCTCTTTCTTGGCGCTGGCCTTGTGATCCTGCATGTGGTTACGCGTCAGGGTGAACCCGAGGCCCCCGCAGCACAGAAAGAGCACCGCAACAAGGCGAAAGCGCCCGGCGATTCGGAGAAGGAACAATCGCTGATGGACGCCTTCCTTCTCGGGGCTGATCTCTACGCGCGCCTCCGGGAACGATCAGCGCCTCGGGAAGATCGCCGGACGAGACGCTGAGCCTGACGATCAGGCAAGGCCAGCCGGGCCTGAGGGGCGCGGACCGAGGCAAGGGACACGGCCTGCATCAGGGCAGACCGGAACAGGTGTTCCTCGAACGGCAAGAGCATGTTGCGCCAACTCGGACAAGTCCCGCCCGGGGCCGCCCGGCACGGGCATGCGCCCGCCTCAAAGCCGGCGCATCCAGCGCCCACCCTATGGGTCGAACGCCTCGAACTCGTCCTGAAGACCGCGCAGTGCGTTCACTCTGTCCTGCACCTTGTTCCCAAGCCCGGCGATCACGTCATCCAGAAGAAGCCCGCCCAGGCTGACCAGCGGGATCTGGGTGTCCCAGAACAGGGTGGATTCGGTCTGCAGGGCGAAAACGATATCGGTATATTCCCACGCCCAATGACAATGTGTGTCGCAGACAATCACCAACGGCACCTTGCGCTTTGCAGCAGATCGCGCCAGGAGCAGGCTCAGGTGCGTATACCGGCGCATCTCGAAGAGGACAATGCAGGGGTTTTCGAAGCCAGGGCCGAAGATTTCAGCAAAAGTCCCGTCGGCACCATCCAGAAAGCGCACCTCCGGCCGCAGGTATGAAAGCCTGCCCGCGAAGTCCGAGGCAATGCCGCCAACGGTCTGAAAACCGCTGACCCCCACCCGGTCGGCACAGGTGATGGCCTCGACTGCCTTTGACCAAGCGGGGGTGCTGCGCTGCTCGTAGGTGCTGAGCAGGGCGCGGGTTTCCAGTTCCAGATTCCCGGTTATGCGGCTGTCGTCGCGGTCGTCGCGCCGGATACGCGACACGCGATCCGATATCTTGATCTGCCCGGCCTCCATCTCGGCCCGCATTGCAGCCTTGAAGGCGTTGGAATCCGGATAGCCGATGGTCCGCAGGAAGCGGCTGACGGTCATCTGGCTGACACCGGCGCTCTCGGCGATCGAGGCCGCGGTGTCGAACGGCAGTTGCGCGCGATGGGCCAGCATGTAATTGGCGATCATCTTCTCGGCTCGGGTGAAAGCGGAGAAGTCGCGTTTCAGCCGTTCCATCAGCGTATCGGTCATGCGGCGCTCCCGCCTCTGAGGCCAAACCGGGGCCGGGCGGCCTCGACCTGCGCGGCAAGACGAAACAGAAGATCTTCGCAGCCGTAGGGAGCGGTGAGCATGACGCCGACGGGAAGACCCCCGGCGGTGCGATGCAGGGGCAGGCTCATGCTTGGCTGGCCTGTCATGTTGGCGAGCTGCGTGAAAGGCGAGAAACGGTGCAGTGCCTGCGCATAGGCCTCCATTTCATGCGTGTCGGGGCCAAGATTGCCCAGGGGCACCGGCGGCTGGCCCAGTGTGGGGGAAAGAAGCAGATCGTGGCTTTCGTGAAACGCCGCCATGCGCCGACCTTGGGCATGAATGATCGCCAGCGCCTCGGGGTAGTCTTCCACCCCCAGTTGGGCGGAAAAAATCACGGCGTTCCAGGTGGCCGCATCGACTTCGCCTTCCGTCACCGGACGGCCGCGCGCGGCGCCGATGGCGCGCAGGGTGCGTGTGACGCTGCTTGCCACCAGCACCCACAGCGACCAGCCCAGTTCCCCGGCATCGCCAGGCGGCAAGGCCTCTTCGACATGATGGCCCAGCCCTTCCAGCAGCCGCGCAGCCTCCAGCGCCGCCTCACGGCAGGGGGTATCCACCGGGCTGCCAGACAAGGGCTGCAATTGCAGCGCAATACGCAGCCGACCCGGGTCGTGCCCGACCTCCTGCAGATAGGGGCGCGTCGGCGGCGGGGCCGCGTAGGGATCGCCCGGCGCAGGCCCGTGGGCAATATCCAAGAGCGCGGCGCTGTCGCGCACCGAGCGGGTCAGCGCATGTGCGCAGGAAAGGCTTCCCCAGCCCTCGCCCGATGGCGGGCCGGTGGGGATGCGCGCGCGGGTGGGTTTGAGCCCGAAGAGCCCGCAGCACGAGGCCGGGATACGGATCGAGCCGCCGCCATCGGTGGCATGTGCTGCCGGCACCACGCCGGCCGCCACCGCCGCCGCCGATCCGCCCGAGGACCCGCCGGCGCTGCGTGCACGGTCCCAGGGGTTGCGGGTTGCGCCGTGCAGGCTGCATTCGGTCGAGGCCGCGAGGGAGAATTCCGGCGTCGTGGTCTTGCCGAAAATCACCAGCCCGGCCGCGCGGTAGCGCGACACGAGCGTGGTGTCGGCCGCCGCCGGCGGGCAGTCTTTCAGCAGCCGGCTGCCACTGATGGTGGGGAAACCCGCGAGATCGGCCGAGGCATCCTTCAGCAGGAAGGGCACGCCCTTCAGCGGCCCATCGGGCAGGCCGCGGTCGATGGCGGCGCGGCCGTAATCATAAAGACGCTGCGACAGGAAATTCAGGGCCGGGTTGGCGGCCTCGGCCACCTCGATGGCTGTTTCCAGCAACTCCCGCGCCGAAACCTCGCCCCGCGCAACCAGTGCCGCCAACCCCAGGGCATCATGCTCGGCATAGGCGGTCTTCATGGTTGCTTCCTCCGGCGGGTGCGGCTTTACGTTAGATTGCTATCAATTGTTGACAGAATGTTATGAAGAAAACATACTCGTCAAGTCTCATGTGCAAATTTGAGAAAGAACCCGAACGACAACCTCAACCGCTTCCCAACAGAGAGGACCACCCGATGCCCCGACTTTCCCGTCCGTCGCTTTCCGCCCTGGCCCTGATGGCTGGCATGGGCCTTGCGCTGCCAGCTGCCGCTGACAGCGTCATCACCTGGGGTAAACCCGCCGAAATCACCGGCTTCGATGTCCATGTCGCCGGCACCGTGGCATCCTGGGAAATGTACCAGATGGTCTACGAGACCTTGCTGACCACCGATGACGACCTGGCGCTGCAGCCGGGCCTCGCTGTCGCCTGGGAAGAGGAATCGCCCACCCGCTTCGTCTTCACCCTGCGCGAGGGAGCGGCTTTCTCCAACGGAAGGCCGGTAAGCGCCGAGGATGTGATCGGCTCGCTGGAACGCATCCGCAACCCCGAAATCGCCTCCTACTGGGCACATCAACTGGGCGAGATCGTGACGATGGAGGTGCTGGAGGACGGTCGCCTCGCCGTTGAACTGGCCCGCCCTCATGCCAGCTTCCTGCCGGCGCTGGCGCATATCACGGCGGCGATCATTCCCGTTGAGGAATACCACACGGGCGACTTCGACCCGGCCAGCCAATTGATGGGGTCCGGCCCCTTCATGGTTGCCGCGCATGACCAGGACGAACGCTGGACGCTGGTGCGCAACCCCCATTACGGCATCGACAGCCTGCCGCGCGCCGACCGGATCGACGTTCAGATCATCCCCGACGAATCGGCCCGCATGGCAGCGTTGCGTGACGGCCGGATCGATTTCACAACCTTCGAGAACCCTGACGCACCGCAGATGCTGGGATCGACCGCCAGCATTGCCTACGCGCCGATCCAGACCACCAACTACTACCGATTCGACGTCAACGCGCTGAGCGAGGCGTCGCCCTTCCACGATATCCGCGTGCGCCAGGCGATGAACCTGGCACTGGACCGGGATGCCATCAACATGCTGGTATTCAACGGGACCTCGGCGCCCGACTTCCCGGTGCCCGCGGCCTTTGGCAATGACGCCTGCCGTGATCTTGACACCTACGCCCTGCCGCGCGCCGAGCGGCTGGACCGCGCCCGCGCGCTGCTTGCCGAGGCCGGCCAACCCAATCCGCAGGTGGAACTGATGGCCTCCAGCGCCAATGAGGTGCTGGTGCGTATCGCGCAGGTCACCCAGCAAAGTCTGGCCGAGGCCGGCTTCGATGTTCAGATCGCCGCCGTGCCCACTGCTGAATACCTGCAGCGGGTCTTCACTGATGGCGATTTCGATTTCTCGGCTTCCTGGCTGGCGGGCTATACCGACCCCGGCATGGTCATCCAGTGGTGGGATCCCAATTTCGCCATCTGGAACCTCGCCTTCCAGGCCGAGGTGCCGGAACTCAGCGCACTGCTGGCCGAGTTGCGGGGCTTGCCCAACAGCCCCGAGCGTGACGCGGCGCTGATCGAGGCTTGCGAGATGATCGATGACGGCGCCAACCTGCTCGCCCTGGTCAGCAAGGTGGACTATGTGGTCTACCGCGCCGATCAGATCGAGGTCACCTTGGCCGAACGCACCGGCTCGGCGAATATCTGGCAGCACATCGCTGAATTCGCCCCGGCCGAGTGACGCTGGCGCGCGCCTGCAAACCCGCCGGGGCGATACGCCCCGGTGTCTTCTCTCACTCTCCCTATGCCTGGAAGGCCACGGCATGCGCCTTGTCGCCTATCTGCTACCCCGGATCGCCGCCGCACTGATCACGCTCTTCGGCGTGTCATTGCTGGTGTTTTTGTCACTTCGCCTCTTGCCCGGTGGCTATGCCGATATCCTCCTGGGGCCTTTCGTGACACCCGAGGCAAGGGCGATCATCGCCCAGCGCTACGGGCTGGACCAGCCACTGGTTGTGCAATACATGCGCTGGGCAGGGGCGATGCTGAGCGGCGATTTCGGTGTCTCCATGGTCACCCAACGCCCCGTCATCGCCGAGTTCCTCCGCCGTGCGCCGGTGACGCTGCAACTGGCGCTGATCGCGCTGGGCGTGGCGCTGGCGGCTGGCTATCCGCTGGGTGTGCTGTCCGGCGTGCGCGCCGGAGCACAGCGCAAGAAGCGTGACTTCGGCCGCCTGGTCGGGGCGATGGGCGCAAGTGTGCCGGATTTCGTGCTGGGCAGTGTGCTGATCTTCGTCTTCTCGGTCTGGTCGCTATGGTTCCGGGTCGGCGGTTATGTCCCCTTCACCGCCGATCCGGTGGGCAACATTCGCAGCATGATGCTGCCGGGACTGACACTTTCGGTCTTTGGCGTGGCGCTGATCCTGCGTACCACGCGCGACGCGGTGTTGCGGGTGATGACCGAGCCGCACATCACCGCCGCAGTGGCCCGCGGCGCCAGCCCCGGCACCATCATTCGCCGCCATATTCTGCGCAACGCCGCCATTCCCGTGGTCACCGTCACGGCCACCTATTTCGGCTTCCTGCTTGGCGGAGCGGTGATCGTCGAGGTGCTCTTTTCCATTCCCGGTGTAGGGCTTTATATCTTCAACGGTCTTTTGAACCGCGATTATGCCATCGTGCAGGCAGGTGTGCTGCTGGCGGCGGTAGTGTTCATCACCATCAACATGCTGGCCGATATTCTCTATGCCCTGATCGACCCGCGCGTGGGGGCGGTGCGATGACGGCGCGACTGCTGAAGACGCGGCGCCTCGACGGGCTTTCGCTGTTCGGCCTGATCACTTTGGGCATACTGCTGTTTCTGGGCATCTTCGGCCCGCTTCTGCCACTGGGCGACCCCACCCGCATCGCCGCCGGGCCGAGACTGGATGCGCCCAGCCCGCACTTCCCCTTCGGCACCGATGAGTTGGGCCGGGATTTCCTGCCCCGCGTCGTGCAGGGGATCCGTGCCACCTTCCTGTTGTCGGCCATCGCCGTGGCGATCACGGCGGTGATCGGCACGCTGCTTGGGCTGATGGCGGGTTATCTTGGCCGCACAACCGACCAGGCCATCGCCCGGGGCGCCGATATCCTGTTCGCCTTTCCGGCGCTGGTGGCGGGCCTGCTGGTGGCGGCGGTGATCGGCCCGGGGCAGGTTTCGGCCATCACGGTGATCAGCATCGCCACACTGCCGCTCTTCATCCGTGTGGTGCGGTCCGTGACGCTGGGGGTGGCCGGTCGCGGCTTCGTCACCGCGGCCGAGGTCGCCGGGGCATCGGCCCTGCGGGTGATGCTGGTGCATCTGCTTCCGAACGTGATGGGCGCGGTGATGGTGCAGCTGACCTACGCGCTGTCGATCGGGATGATCATCGAAAGCGCGCTGAGCTTCCTCGGGCTTGGGGTGCAGCCGCCCGATGCCTCGCTCGGCTCGCTTCTGAGGCAGGGCAGCGGCTATCTGACCATCGCGCCCTGGATGGTTCTCAGCGCCGGGGTGGTGCTGTCTCTTGCCATCATGTCGGTCAATCTGGTGGGTGATGCGGTACGCGACGCGCTGGAGCCGCTGAAGGGGCGGCCACTGACATGAGCCGGGCGGTGGTTGACATAAACGATCTGGTCATAGGCTATGACACCGGCACCCGGCAGGTGCGCGCGCTGGATGGCGTTGACCTGACGGTGTTCGCGGATGAAACGCTGGCGATCGTGGGTGAAAGCGGGTCCGGCAAGACCACGCTGGGCATGGCCGCCGGGCGGCTCCTGCCACCCGAGGCGCAGGTGCTGGGCGGGCGGATTACCGTCTGCGGGGTGGAGGTGACGCAGGCCGATGATCCCACGCTGCGCCAGTTGCGCCATGACCGGCTGGGCTTCGTCTTCCAGAACCCGACCTCCGCGCTGGACCCGACCATGCGCATCAGCCGGCAGGTGGCACTGGCGATGGGGGGGCGTCCCGGCTCGCAGGCGATTGCCGAATTGCTGGCCCGCGCCGAACTGTCCGAGCCAGACCGCATTCTGCACGCCTTCCCGCACGAGCTTTCGGGCGGCATGGCGCAGCGGGTCGTGATCGCCATGGCCATCGCCCGCAACCCGGAACTGCTGATCGCGGACGAGCCGACTGCCTCGCTCGATGCGTCGATCCGCGCACGGGTGATGACGACACTCGGCAAGCTGCGCGCCGAAAGCGCGGCCAGTCTGGTGATCCTTTCGCATGATCTGAGCCTGATCGCCCGTCATGCCGACCGGGTGGCGGTGATGTATGGGGGACGGATCGTGGAACTGGGCCCGGCGGCGGCGGTACTCGATGCGCCGGCCCATCCCTATACCCGTGCCTTGCTGGCCGCTGCTGCGGGCAACGAAGAACCGGGCGAGCGCCTGCGTCCCATCCCCGGCACGCCGCCGGTACTTGCCGGCCGCGCCGAGGCCTGCGCCTTCGCCCCCCGCTGCCTCTTCCGGGAGGCGCGTTGCGAAGCCGAGCGCCCCGAGGCGCGCGCGTTTGCCGGGCGCGACGTGGTTTGCCATCGTGCCGAGGCGGTGATCGCCTCTGACGCGCCACCCCGTCAGGAGGTCCGCTGATGCATGACCCTGTCATCGCGCTTGAGGATGTGCGCGTCACCTATCGCGGCGGATTCCTTGGCGGCACCGGCTTCGACGCGCTCCGCGGGGTAAGCCTCGACGTGGCGGCGGGCGAAACGGTGGGGCTGGTGGGCGAATCCGGCTCGGGCAAAACCACATTGGCGCGGGTCTGCCTCGGGTTGCTGGCACCGACCGCTGGCCAGATGCGCTTTGCCGGCCAGCCCTTTGGCAAGCTGCGACAGAGGCGCGGGCAGTTGTCGGTGGTGCTGCAGCATCCGGAATGGGCGTTGAACCCCCGCCTGCGCTGTGGCCGGTCGGTGGAGGAGCCGCTGGTGCTGATCGGGGTGCCCGCAGCCGAGCGGCGTGCGCGCGTGGCCGCGATCCTCGATCAGGTGGGGCTGGATCCCGGTTTCGCCGCCCGCCTTCCTGGGCAGCTTTCCGGCGGCCAGCGACAGCGCATCGCCATCGCTCGCGCGCTGATCACAAGCCCGCGTTTCGTCGTCTTTGACGAGGCGGTGAGCGCGCTCGATGTCTCGGTGCAGGCACAGGCGCTCAACCTGATCCGCGATTTGCAGGCGGAACATGGCTTCGGCGCATTGTTCATCTCGCATGATCTGGCTGCGACGCGCTATGTCAGCGACCGGATCGCCGTCATGCTGGAGGGTCAGATCGTCGAGGAAGGGCCGGCCGCGCGCTTCTATCAGACGCCGGAACACCCCTATACCCGCGCCCTGATGGCGGCGGTCTGACCATGCGTCGCGCTCTGCACCTGACCCTGCGCCGCGCCGCCCTCGTCCTGATGGTGGCATTCACCAGCCCCGCGCTGGCTGGAACCGCCGAGGATCCGTCCGAACTGACCCTCACATGGGAGGGAGCCCGGGTGTGGTTGCCCGATGCACCCACCGAGGCCAACGGTGTTCAGGCATTGAAAGACGCGAGGGGCAGTGCGGTTGTGCTCTATGCCCATGGCTGCGACGGGTTGAGCCGGATCACGGATGAAACCGCAGGTTTCCTCGCCAAAGCCGGGCTCGTGGTGATCGCGCCTGACAGCTTCTCCCGGGCTGAAAAACCCGTCAGTTGTATCGCCGCCCGCCAGGAGGGCAGCCTGCACCGCCGGGTGCTGGCCTGGCGGCAGGCCGAACTGACCCATGCGCTGGAACACTTGCATGCCATCCCGGCGCTGCGCGGTTTGCCGGTCGTGCTGATGGGCCATTCCGAGGGAGGTATCGCCGTTGCCACCTGGACGGGCCTGCCCGTCGCGGCGCGCATCATCGAGGGCTGGACCTGCCATGCAGGCTGGCCCGAATACCGCGGCCTGAATGCCCCGCAGGACGAGCCGGTGCTGACGCTGGTGGGCGAGGCCGATCCCTGGTTCCTGTTGCCCGTGCTGCAAGGCGATTGCGGTGCCTTCATGGCCGGGCATGCACGCGCGCAATCAGTGGTGTATCGTGCCCCGCACTACCTGCACAGGCGCCACTGGTTGAGCCATGATAGCAAGGTGCAGACAATGATACTCGATTTCATCGCCACCAGCCTGCCCAAACCCTGAACCCCTCTCTTCCGAAGGCCCAGCATCATGCCCGATATCCTTTCCGATACGCCGCCCACCGAAACCCTGATCGCCGCCGTAGATACTGCGCTCGATGCGCAGATGCGATTCCTGGCCGATTTCGTGGCGATCCCCTCGCGCCGCTTCGAAGAAGGTCCGGCGCAGGATTTCATCGCCGACGCGCTGCAGATGCGGGGCTACGAGGTCGATGACTGGTCCATCGACCTGAAGGAGCTGGAAGCGTTGCCGGGTTTCGGCCCCATCGAGGGTGATTTCTCCCGCGCGCGCAGCGTGGTCGGAACCCATCGTCCGCAAGGGCCGGCAAGGGGCCGCTCGCTGATCTTGCAAGGTCATCTTGACGTGGTGCCCGAGGGCCCGGCCGAGATGTGGGCCACGCCACCCTTCACGCCGGTGATCCGCGATGGCTGGATGCACGGGCGCGGCGCGGGTGACATGAAGGCCGGCACGGTGGCCGCGCTGTTTGCGCTGGATGCGATCCGCGCGGCGGGATACGAGCCGGCGGCGAGGGTTCATCTGCAGTCGGTCATCGAGGAGGAATCGACCGGTCTGGGCGCACTCTCCACCCTGCAACGCGGCTATCGCGCCGATCTCTGCGTGATCCCGGAACCGACGGGGCTGGGCCTTTACCATGCGCAGGTCGGCGTGCTGTGGTTCAAGCTGCGGGTGCGCGGTCGGCCCACCCATGTCGCCAATGCCGGCGAGGGGTCCAATGCGATCCTGGCCGCCTATCACCTGCTGCAGGCGCTGCAGGGGCTCGAGGCCGAGTGGAACGCACGCGCCGCCGATGACATGGTCTATGGCAGCGTCCACCATCCGCTGAACCTGAATGCCGGCAAGATCGCAGGTGGCGACTGGGCGAGTTCAGTGCCCGCCTGGTGCGATGTGGATTGCCGCATGGGCCTCTTGCCCGGCTGGTCGCTGGAGGATTGCAAGGCTCGTATCGCGGCCTGTGTGGCCGAGGCCGCGCGCGATCATCCCTTTCTCGCCAATAATCTGCCCGAGGTGATCTGGAACGGCTTTCAAGCAGAAGGGTATGTGCTGGGTGAGGATGCGCAACCGGGTTTGGACACTCTGCAGGCAGCCCTGCGCGATTTGCAGGGCCCTGATGCGGGGCTGGAGAAACATTGCTCCACCGCGCTGACAGATACACGATTCTATGGTCTCTACTATGGCATACCGGCTTTCTGCTTCGGCCCCCGCGCCGAGCAGATTCACGGGTTCGATGAACGGGTCGAACTGGCATCGGTGGCCGAAGTGACGCGCATCTTCGCACAGTTCATTGCACGCTGGTGCGGCCTGAACCCGCTCAAGACCGGCGCGACATGACAAGAGGCTGGAGGATGGACTGACAAGTCTTCCGCCGCTGCCATTCAACGCCGCATGCTCGAAGCTGCCGCCGACGGGCCTTGCGATCGCGCTGACCGGCTCAAGCCCCCTGCGCGCAAGGCCAAGACCGCCGCCGCCGAAATGGAGAAGACCGGAAAGCCAGCGCCAGTCATGTCAGCGCGCATGACGCTGATCCGCGCGCTCATCAATGGCGCCGTGGGCTACGCTCTGCGCAGGTTGATCGCCCACCGGGCGCATTCGTGATGCGATGATGGGCCAGAATGCAGATGTCACCCCGCGCGAGACCTGATATCGGCACGGGCATGATACGTCTTTTCGACATGTTGCTCGGCCGCTCGTCAGCCATGCGTGCGCTTGATGATGCGCTCCGGGCTGCTGGCCTGCATCCTCTGCTCGTGCCGGACCCGGTCAAACTGACCGTGATCCGGCTCACGAAGCACCGCGCGGCGGCGCAGGCCCAGGAGACCGCTTTCGCGGATGCGGCGCTGCTTCTGGCCTATTGCATCCTCGGGCATGAGCAGTTCGCCGACAGCAACGGTCCGGAAGATGCCGGGCGCACTGATCAGCGTCTGGAAGCCGCGATGGAGGAAGGTGACACTCTGGACGCGAAACTGATCCTGCTGGCGTTTCATGCCGGGCTGATCACACCCGAGATCGCGGACCGGATCGAGATCGACGAAGCTGAAGCAGATCCGTCATGACCACTGCACAGATCCTCGAACCCGCCACCGGCCTTGCTGGCCGTCCTTGCCGCAACGGGCACGGAGGCGGAAGCTGACGTAATGCGATGCGCTCCGAGCGATGAGTGGAAATTGCCAAAGGTGCATCCGTGATCAGCCTGATCGCCGCTGCAAAGCGGGAGCCGAACCTTGCCTTGCCGGAGGCAAAGTTCATCAAACGGTCACCACCCTGTCACCTCGCCGTTACATAAGCTGAAGATAAGTCGGCGCCAGCACAGGGGGTGTTGCATGCTGGACGTTCGAAACGTAACCCGGGTCTTTGGCACCAATCGCGCCGTCGATGAGGTCAGTTTCACGCTTCACGAGCCGGGCTTCATCGGCATCATCGGACGTTCCGGCGCGGGCAAGTCGACCTTTCTGCGACTGATGAATCGTCTTACCGACGCCTCCGAGGGAGAAATCCTCTTCGAGGGCGAAGATATCCTTGCCTACCAGGGGCGCGCCGCCCGGTCATGGCAAAGCCGCTGTGCGATGATCTTCCAGCAGTTCAATCTGGTGCCGCGACTGGATGTGGTATCCAACGTCCTGCACGGCAAGCTCAACCGCCAGTCCACCTTGGCCACGATGTTCAACTTCTGGCCGCGCACAGACATCATGCATGCCATCGACATTCTGGAGCGGCTCGGCATTGACGAACAGGCCAGCAAACGCGCCGAGGCGCTTTCGGGCGGCCAACAGCAGCGCGTGGCCATCGCCCGTGCGCTGATGCAGGACCCGGTCATCATTCTGGCCGACGAGCCCATCGCCAGCCTTGACCCGATGAATGCGCAGATCGTGATGGATACGCTCAAGCGCATCAATGTCGAGGATGGTCGCATGGTCATTGCTAACCTGCATACGCTTGATACCGCGCGGCGCTATTGTGACCGGGTGATCGGCATGCGCGACGGGCGTATCGTCTTTGACGGCACTCCCGATCAGCTTTCCACCGACGCCGCACGCGAGATCTACGGTGCCGACGAAAGCTTCAACGAAGATGCCACCTCGACAGCGATCAAGCCGTCGCAGGCACCGACCCAAGCCGCCGCTTTGGGTGTCGCCGCTCAATAGTCTCATGTCCCAACCAACCCCGCATCCTGCGGGGCTTTTTCTTCGAAACGGAGTGAAACGAATGAAGAAACTTGCTGCCTCTCTCTTGCTCTCCACCGCGCTGGCCGTTCCGGCGACTGCGGGTGAAATCACCCAGTTCAACATCGGCCTTCTGGGCGGCGAGAACGTGCAGGACCGTCTGGCCTCGAACGAGTGCTTCCGGGCCTATGTGGAAGACGCACTGGGCGTGCCCGTCCGCCTGTTCACGCCTGCCGACTATAACGGCGTCATCCAGGGTCTGATCGGTGGCTCACTCGACCTCGCCTGGCTTGGCGCTTCCGCCTATGCAGCGGTCTATCTGAATGATCCGGAGGCCGTGCACCCGATCCTGGTCAAGACCAATCTTGACGGCACCTACATGTATTATTCCGTCGCCATCGCACGCGAGGACAGTGGCATCAGATCGATCGAGGACATGGAGGGCCGCAGCTTTGCCTTTGCAGATGCGAACAGCACTTCGGGCTACCTGATCCCCCTGGTTGAGATGCCGCAGGAAGGCTACTCGATGGAAGAAGGCGAGTTTTTCGGCCGCATCGCCTTTTCCGGCGGGCATGAGCAGACGATCATCGCGGTGGTGAACGGCGATTTCGACGCCGGCGTGGTCTGGACCGACGGTCAGGGCGAATGGGAAGACGGCCACAATTCGGGCGCGCTGCGCCGGGCCACCGATTCCGGCATCGTGGACATGAACGACATCGTGGAAATCTGGCGCTCGCGTCCCATCCCGGAAGGCCCCATCGTGATCCGTTCCGACCTGCCGCAAGACGTACAGGACACGGTAACCGAATTGATGGCAGGATTGCACGAAACCGATCCCGACTGTGCCTATGGCGTGGCGGCAGGCGAGACCGCTGGCTTCACCCCCATCGGCCATGAAGCATACGAGACGATCATCGCGGTACGCCAGTCGCAGATGAACTGATCCGTCAAGAACGCCAGACCGGGCGCTGCCTCTTGCGGTGCCCGGTCCTCTCATGCTGGAATCGCCATGCCCACCGTCCTTCCCGGATCGCTTCGCCCCAATACGCCGGGCGGCATAGACATCCGCGCCGATTATCTGACGCTTACCCGGCGCCGGCGCATGTATACCGGCATTGTCCTGATCGTCTTCATCGCTCTGTTCGTCTCCGGTTTCCGGATTGCCGACATGCGCAACGCCGGCAGCTTTGCCGACGGGTTCGCGCATGTCCTCGACTTCCCCAGGGAGGTGGTGATCGAGGCCTGGGAGAAGGCCGGCAACCTGCCGGGCCACGCGGCCCGTGCCTTTCCGGCGCTGGTGGAGACCTTCAACATCGCCATGGTATCGACCATTGTGGGTTGTATTCTGGGCACGCTGCTGGCACTGGGCGGCACCCGCGGGCTGGCTTACTGGCCACGGCTGATCCCTTTGATGCGGCGGACCTCGGACATCTGTCGCGCGGTCCCGGAAATCGTCATCGCGCTGGTGTTGATCTTCGTGATGGGCGGCGGGCCGATACCGGCGATGATCGCGATTGCCATTCACACCGCCGGGGCGCAAGGCAAGCTCTTCTCCGAGGTCAACGAAAATGTGGACATGAAGCCGCTGGAGGGGCTTTCCTCGGTTGGTGCCAATTGGTGGCAACGGACGTGGCTGGGGGTCTTTCCGCAAGTCATGCCGAATTACCTGAGCTATTCGCTGCTGCGGCTGGAGATCAATGTCCGCGCCTCGGCCATCCTCGGCTTTGTCGGTGCCGGGGGCATTGGTGCCGAACTCCGCAACGCCATGACTTTCGGCCAGGGCAAGTTTGACGAGGCGGCGGCGATTTTCCTGATGCTCTTTGCCACCATCGTCCTCGTCGATCAGACATCGAGCTGGATGCGCAACAGCTTGACCGAAGGAAGGGGCGGCCAATGACCGTGATCGATGCCGCAACCCCCGGCGGCACTGCGCGCGCGCGTGCCGTGAAGCGCCTCCAGCGCAAGCGCAACATTGCGCTCGCTGCACCTGTCATCCTGTTCGTCTATCTGGCCTATATCTTCGTTTCCTTCGATGTAGCCGGGATCATGCAGCGCGCGCAGATGGACAATGCCCGCATTCTGCTGGCCGATGCCGTGAGCCACAAGATCCACGTCACGCGTGACAACCGGCGTGACACGCTGATCGTCTCGGTCGAGGGAAGCCGCCGCGCCGTCTTTCCCGAGGACCGCATCCCCGACTGGGTGGCGCAGGACGGAGATCGCACCTTCATCACCCTCACGGACGGGCACAGCGTAACCTATGATGGCCCGCTGATTACCTATGATCATCCCGATTTCGGCGCCTTCCGCATCATGATCGACGATCCGATGGTTCTGGAATTGCCACAGCCCGGCCCGGTACCGGACTTCATCAACGCCTCTGACAACCGGGTTGTCGTGACAACGGACTCCGGGCGGCTGACAGTAACCCGCTCTCGTGCCGACACCTTCCGGTATTTCTGGGGGTGGGAGCTGTTCTTCTTCGATCTGCAAAGCCCCTTCGCCGGGTTCACACCGGCCGAGACGCTGGCCGCTGCCTTCTCGTCTGACCGGCTCGACCCTGCGCTGCCGAACTGGCAAGCCATGGTGCGCGATTTCTGGAACAACTCGATCTGGCGGCATGGCGATGTGTTCTGGGCCATCGGTGAAACCGCTCTTATGGCGTTCCTCGGCACGTTCGGGGCCGCGATCGTGGCACTGCCCCTGGCTTTTCTGGCTGCAAAGAACTTCGCACCCTTGCGGACGATCCGCTTCGCCGTGCGGCGCTTTTTCGACTTCGTGCGCGGGGTGGATGCGCTGATCTTCACCATCATCTTGTCGCGCGCCTTCGGCCCCGGCCCGTTGACCGGCGCACTGGCCATTCTGGTCACCGACTCGGGAAGTTTCGGCAAGCTCTTCTCCGAAGCGCTCGAAAATACAGACCGCAAGCAGATGGAGGGCGTGCAATCGACCGGTGCCAATGCAGTTCAGCGTTATCGTTTCGGGGTCATCCCGCAGGTCATGCCGGTGCTGCTGAGCCAGGTGCTCTACTTCCTCGAATCGAACACCCGTTCGGCCACGATCATCGGCGCCATCGTGGGCGGCGGGATAGGACTGTTGCTCACGCAGGCGATCCAGACCACCAGCGACTGGGAGAAGGTCACCTATTACATGATCCTGATTGTCCTGCTCGTGATCGCGATGGACAACCTCTCGGGCTGGCTCAGGCGCAAACTCATCAAGGGCGACGGCACAGGCCGCTGAGGCGCTGTGCTTGCTGCACCCTTCACAACGGTCATCCACCATGCCGCGCCTTTCAGCAGACAGCCCCCTCATTCACCCCGGCTGCGAGATCGCAGACAGCGAGTTCGGTGCCTTCTGCGAGGTCGGGCGCGGCAGCCGGGTTTTGAACAGCACTTTCGGTAACTACGCCTATTGCGACCGATATGCCGACATTGCCAATTGCACGGCAGGCCGGTTCGCAAATATCGCCGCCTTTACGCGCATCGGCCCTACCGACCATCCCTGGCGCAACGCTTCGCAGCATCATTTCCTGTATCGCTCCGCCAGCTATTGGGACGATGCCGGGGATGACGCGGATTTCTTCGCCCATCGCGAAAGTCGGCGCTGCACCCTGGGGCATGACTGCTGGATCGGCCATGGGGCCATCGTCCGGCCCGAGGTTACGGTCGGCATCGGCGCGATCGTTGCTGCGGGTGCCGTGGTCACGAAGGATGTGCCGCCTTTCGCGATCGTCGCGGGCGTGCCCGCCCGCCCCCTGCGCGCGCGCTTTCCCGATGACGTGGCCGAGCGCCTGCTGGCACTGGCCTGGTGGGACTGGCCACACGAGCGGCTCCGCGACGCGCTCGATGACTTTCGTCGTCTCCCTGCAGAGGCCTTCCTTGAGCGCCACGGCGGGTAGCTGCGGCGCTCACTCCGGCGCGATAGTCAAGGTCACGCGGTGGCCCGCGAAATGGGTGATTCCGAATTCCAATGGCTGGCCTTTCGGGTTGAGGTTCAGCGACTCGGACCGCATGACCGGATCGCCCCGCTGCAGTTGAAGATGACCGGCCAGCAAACCGTCGGCGGAAACCGCGGTCAGTCGGGTCCAGGCGCGGGTATAGTCCGGGATACCACAAGCCGCGAGCGCGCGCGTCACCCCCTCACCGCGCGTGAGTGCCTGTGCCAGCCCCGGGATCTCGCGAAATGCCGACCGGAAGTGGCCAATCACCACCCCGTCGGCCATCGTCAAGCCTTCGACCCGGATCACCACTGCGGTTGGAGGCAAATCCAGCGCCGCGCACTCGTCTTTGGTGCCTCGCATGGTCTCGACACTGAGCACCTGCCTTCCGGGCACCCGGCCAGAGACAGCCATCGCGGTGTGAAAGCGCGTTCGGCGGCTGATGGGATATTCCGTCGGCGGCGCTGTGACCGTGACCCCCGAGCCGCGCCGCGCATGAACCAGCCCTTCATCCGCCAGCGCGGCCAGCGCGCGGCGAACGGTATGCCGGTTAACGCCGAACCGCGCCGCCAGCCGCGCCTCGGACGGCAGCCGGTGGCCCGGCTGACGATCCGCCAATTCGGCCCGCAGCGTCCTGGCGATCTGACGCCAGAGCGGAAGATCGGAGTCGGACAGGCCGATTGTCATGAAATCTTCACTCGCATTCTGACCCGCGATTTGCTAAATGTTGTCTACTTATATAGTAGTATAGACAGGTTTACCCAGATGTCTACACCCCTTCCTGATCGCGCCGAGGCATTGGGCCTCCTGGCCCGGGCCCGGCCCGAGCGACTGGCCGAACTGTCCCCCGACCTGCCCCCTCACAGCCTGCTGCGAGGGCCCGAGGTTGGGGCGGTCATGGTGCAGGGTCGGCAGGGCGGCACCGGCACGCCGTTCAATCTGGGCGAGTTGACCGCGACCCGCTGTTCGGTGCGGCTGGATTGCGGAACTGTGGGCCACGGCTGGGTCCAGGGCCGCGACAAGGATCATGCCCGGCGCGCGGCCGTGCTGGATGCACTGCTGCAGACAGAGCGCGCTGCGGCGCTGGCGGCAACCGTCCTCGCACCGCTCGCCAGTGACGAGACGGCACGGCGAGAGGCGCAGGCACGCAAGGCCGGGGCAACGCGGGTCGAGTTCTTCACCATGGTTCGGGGAGAGGACGCATGACGAACAGCGCGCCTGATCGGGCGCTGAGCGGAGGTTTCAGCGATATGCCCGTCGAAGCCGCGCAGGGCTTTCGTTCGGTCCTGGATGCGCTGTCGCGTCCCGGCAGCATCGTCCGGCTCAACGGCGCCACGCCGCCCGCCCCCATGTCGCCGGCTGCCGGTGCGGTGGCACTTGTGTTGCTGGACAACACGACGCCGCTTTATCTGGCACCCGGCCATGACACCCCCGCGTTGTGCGCCTGGATCGCCTTTCACACCGGCGCGCCGCTGGTCAGCGCCGAAACGGCGATGTTCGCCCTTGGCACATGGCCCGCGCTACAGCCGGTGAGCCGCTTTGCCATCGGCACGGCCGATTACCCCGACCGGGCCGCCACACTGATCGTGGAAACGGACCGGCTCGACTCTTCGGGCGGGCGTCTGCATGGCCCCGGCATCGAGACGTCTGCGCGGCTGTCGCTGCCGGAAATCGCAGCTTTCAGGGCAAATCACGCGCGCTTTCCGCTGGGGTTCGATACGCTGTTCACCTGTGGCGACCGGCTTGCCGGGCTGCCGCGCAGCACTCAAGTGGAGAGTGACTGATGTATGTTGCCGTCAAGGGTGGCGAACGCGCCATCGACAATGCCCATGCCTTTCTTGCCGAGGCCCGTCGCGGTGATCCGACCGTCCCTGAACTGACCGTGCCGCAGATTCGCGAACAGATGGCGCTGGCGGTGGCGCGGGTCATGGCCGAGGGCTCGCTCTACGACGCCGACCTGGCGGCACTGGCCATCAAGCAGGCGCGCGGCGACCTGATCGAGGCAATCTTCCTCATCCGCGCTTACCGCACCACATTGCCTCGGTTCGGGTCATCGCGTCCGGTCGACACTGGCACCATGGCAGTGGTTCGCCGCGTCTCGGCCACGTTCAAGGACGTGCCGGGCGGGCAGGTGCTGGGCCCCACATTCGACTATACCCACCGGCTGCTGGATTTCGCCTTGGCCGCCGAGGGCGCGCCGCCAAAGGCCCCGAAGGCAGAAACCCTGGGGCCGATGCCCCGCGTCGGCGAGCATCTGGACCGCGAAGGACTGATCGAGCCGGAACCGGCACCTGATCCGGCCTGCGCCCCCCCCCCGCCCGACCTGACACGCACGCCGCTCGAACTCCCTGCCGAGCGTGCGCTGCGCCTGCAGGCGCTCGCACGTGGCGACGAGGGCTTCCTGCTGAGCCTCGCCTATTCCAGCCAGCGCGGCTATGGGCGCACTCATCCCTTTGTGGGCGAATTGCGCATTGGCGAAGTGATGGTCGAGGTGGAGATCCCGGAATTGGGGCTCACGATCGCTTTAGGCTCGATTACAGTCACCGAATGCGAGACAGTGAACCAGTTCACCGGCTCAAAGACGCAGCCGGCACAGTTCACCCGCGGCTACGGGCTGGTCATGGGCCATTCGGAGCGCAAGGCCATCGCGATGAGTCTCGTGGACCGCGCCTTGCGCTGGCAGGAACTCGGGGAGGAAAGCACGGGCGCCCCTGTGCAGGATGCTGAATTCGTCCTGATGCATGCCGACAATATCCAGGCGACAGGCTTTCTGGAGCATATCAAGCTGCCCCACTACGTCGATTTCCAGTCAGAACTGGAACTGGTGCGGCGCCTGCGGGCGGCGGCGCATGATCACGAAAGTAAGCAGGTCCCCGAAGGACAGGAGGCAGCGGAATGAACGACTACAATTTCGCCTATCTCGACGAGGGCACCAAACGGATGATCCGCCGCGCGATCCTGAAGGCGGTGGCCGTGCCGGGATATCAGGTTCCCTTTGCCAGCAGGGAGATGCCCATGCCCTATGGCTGGGGCACCGGCGGCGTACAGGTGACAGCGGCCTGCCTGAGGCCTGACGACCGGCTGAAGGTGATCGATCAGGGTGCGGATGACACGACCAACGCGGTGAGCATCCGCAAGTTCTTTCAGCGCACGGCGCGCGTGGCCACTACCGAACGCACGGGCGACGCCACCATCATCCAGACCCGCCACCGAATCCCCGAAGCACCCTTGAGCGAGGGTCAGATCCTCGTCTATCAGGTGCCGATTCCGGAACCCCTGCGCTTTCTGGAACCTCGCGAGACCGAGACGCGCCGGATGCACGCACTTCAGGAATACGGGCTGATGCATCTGAAGCTTTACGAGGACATCGCCCGTCATGGCGAGATCGCGACGAGCTATGCCTATCCGGTACAGGTGTCGGGGCGCTATGTGATGGACCCTTCGCCGATTCCGAAGTTCGACAACCCGAAACTATCGAATTGCCCGGCACTGCAACTCTTCGGCGCAGGACGCGAGCAGCGCATTTACGCGGTGCCGCCATACACGCAAGTCATCAGCCTCGATTTCGAGGATCACCCCTTTGTCGCCACCAAGGCACCACATGCCTGCGACCTTTGCGGCGACGATGGCAGCTATCTTGACGAAGTGATCACCGATGACGCAGGCAGGCGAATGTTCATCTGTTCCGACACCGACCATTGCAACAGCCGCCGCGCGGCAGGCCATGTCGGCGCCTTGACGGGAGATGCAGCATGAGTGAGCAAGCCCCCTTGCTGTCGGTGCGAGAACTGTCGAAAAGCTATGGCGCAAGGCGCGGTTGCGCCGATGTAAGCTTCGATCTGTGGCCTGGCGAAGTGATTGGCATTGTTGGCGAATCGGGATCGGGCAAGTCCACCTTGCTCGCTTGTATGGCCGGATATCTTGCTCCGGATGCGGGCGCGGTGGTCTTCGATACCCGGGCGGAGGGCCCGCGCGACGTGCTCTCGATGTCGGAACCCGAGAGGCGCATGCTGGCGCGCACCGACTGGGCCTTTGTCCATCAGAACCCGCGCGACGGCCTGCGCATGGGCGTCAGCGCCGGGGCCAATGTGGGCGAGCGGCTGATGGCCGTGGGCGCACGGCATTACGGGCAGATCAGGGCACAGGCCGAGGACTGGCTGGAAAGGGTCGAGATCGCGGCCGAGCGGATCGACGAAAGACCGCGGCAGTTTTCCGGCGGCATGCAGCAGCGATTGCAGATCGCGCGCAATCTGGTGACGGGTCCGCGACTGGTCTTCATGGATGAGCCCACGGGCGGCCTTGATGTCAGCGTGCAGGCGCGGCTTCTGGACCTGATGCGCGGGCTCGTGCGACAGATGGGGCTGAGCGCGGTGATCGTCACGCATGATCTGGCCGTCGTGCGGCTGCTGGCCGATCGGTTGATGGTGATGAAGGACGGGCTGGTAGTTGAAGAGGGGCTGACCGATCAGGTGCTGGACGATCCGCAGCACGCTTATACGCAGCTTCTGGTGAGTTCGGTGCTGCAGGTATGACCGGCGAAGCGAGGGGATGCGCGCCCCGCGCCAATGGGAGCACGCCCCGTTCGAACGCCTTGTGGATATTTGGAGAGCAAAGATGATCACGGTTCGCGATGTCGCCAAGCGGTTCACGCTACACAACCAGGGTGGCGCGGTGCTGGAGGTAATGGCCGACGCCCGGCTGGAGGTGGGCCCCGGCGAATGCGTCGGGCTGGTCGGAGCCTCGGGGGCAGGGAAATCGACCCTCATGCGGATGATCTGGGGTAACTATCGGATCAATGCGGGTTCAATCCAGGTAGCGGGTGTGGAGCTGGCCGGGGCTGCGCCGCGCGATGTGATCGCCCTCAGGCGGGGCACCCTGGGCCATGTCAGCCAGTTTCTGCGGGTGGTGCCGCGCGTGCCAACGCTGGCTGTGGTGGCCGAACCCCTGCGGACGCTCGGAGTGGACGTGGCCGAGGCCGAGTCGCAGGCCGGCGCGATCCTGACGCGGCTGAACATTCCCGAACGGCTCTGGCCCCTCTCTCCCACGACGTTTTCAGGCGGCGAGCAGCAGCGGGTCAACATTGCACGCGGCTTCGTGCACCCTTGGCCGGTGCTTCTGCTGGACGAGCCGACTGCGAGTCTGGATGCGGCGAACCGCGCGGTGGTATTGTCCATGATCGGTGAGGCGCGCGATCGGGGCGCCGCGATCCTGGGCATCTTCCATGACGAGAGCGCGCGCGCGCAGGTCTGCACGCGGCTTGTCGATGTCTCGGGTTTTGCGGTGGCAGCATGAGCACCTCGAGGAGCGGGCGGGTTCTGGCCGTAGTCGGCCCCTCGGGTGCCGGCAAGGATACCCTGCTGGCCGGGCTGGAGGCCAGCGGGCAAGCGTATCGGGTGCGACGGGTGATCACTCGCGCGCCACGGACCGGCGACGAGCCTTTCGAAGGGATCAGCGAGGCCGAGTTCGAGCGCCGCCTGAGCGAGGGGCAGTTTGCCTTGCACTGGCGCGCACATGGTCTGGGCTATGGCCTGCCGCGGACGGAATTCGCGGCGCTGCAAGACGGGCGCGATGTCGTCTTCAACGGTTCGCGGGCCATTCTGGCCGAAGCGGCGCGGATCTTTCCCGGCCTGCGCGCCATCCTGATCGAGGCGCCACCCGAGGTTCTGGCTGCGCGCCTGGCCGCGCGCGGGCGCGAGATCGGGGCGGCACTTGACGCGCGGCTGGAACGCGACACCGGCGCTCTGCCTGCGGGCCTGCCGATGATCCGGGTGCTCAATGACGGCACACCGCAAGAAGGCATCGCCCGGCTCATCGCCGCACTTCAGCCAAGCGGAAAATGGTCGATCCGATGAAAGACATCCGTCTCGCCTCCGGCGAACAGGTCCAGCGCCCCGCCGGGCGGCGCGAACCGGATGGCATAGCGTTTCATGCGCTGATATTTGCGAAAATTGTCACCGCTTCGTGACGTTGTGATGCTTTAGCGCGGGTCTTGAAACCCAACACCGGGATGGAATGATGATGGAACAGACGATCCTAGCAAATGCGCGCCTTGTGCTGCCCGACGGCGTCCGTCGCGGCGTGTTGGTGATGCAAGATGACCGGATAGCCCGGATCGACAGCGGCAGCACCGTGCCGGCCGGAGCGATCGACTGCGAAGGCGATCTGGTGATGCCCGGGCTGATCGAGTTGCACACCGATAATCTGGAGCGCCACATCGAGCCCCGGCCCGGCGTTCACTGGCCGCATGACGCGGCAATCATCGCGCATGACGCGGAACTGGCCGCCCTGGGCATCACGACGGTTTTCGATGCACTGCGCGTCGGTTCGGTTGTCTCGGGCAACAGCAATTACGGGGAATACGCGCGCCAGCTTGCGGACGAGATCATGACCGCCCGGGCCCGCGGCCTGCTCAGGATAAGCCATTTCCTGCACCTGCGCGCCGAGATCTGCTCCGAAACGCTGACCTCGGAGCTGGCAAAGTTCGGCGCCCATGACCGCGTCGGCATTGTCAGCCTGATGGATCACACCCCCGGCCAGCGCCAGTTCGCCAATCTGGACGCGCTGCGCGCCTACATGCGCGGGAAATACGGGCTGACCGAAGATGAGTTCCTGGCCCATGTCGATGCCCAGACGGCAATCGGTAACCGCGTTCGCGCGGTGCATGAGGCGGCAACCGTCACTGCCGCGCAAGCCATGGGCGCGGTTCTGGCCAGCCATGACGATACCACAGCCGACCATGTCGCTGCATCGGCGGATCATGGCGCCGGTTTGGCTGAGTTCCCGACGACGCTGGAGGCCGCCGTCGCCTGCCGCGACAACCGGATTGCGGTGATGATGGGCGCGCCGAACCTGATCCGCGGCGGCTCTCATTCGGGCAATGTCGCCGCCCACGACCTGGCCGAGGCCGATCTTCTGGACATTCTGTCGTCCGACTATGTGCCGGCCTCGCTGCTGGGGGGCGCGCTGATGCTGGCCGATCTCTGGGGTGACACCCCCCGCGGGATCGCCACCGTCACCTCGGCACCCGCGCAAGCGGCCGGCTTGTCGGATCGCGGGGCACTGGCCGAGGGCCTGCGCGCGGATCTGATCCGGGTGCGCCGGTCCGGTTCATCTGCCGCAGTCCGTGGCACATGGTCCAGCGGACGGCGGGTGGCCTAACAGGTTGCTGAAAAAGTCCTGCGCATGTCTGTTTTGACACAGATGGCGGAAAATTGTTCCTCGCCACGCTTGCCCCACGCCTTCGCCCGGGCGACCAGCCCGGGCCGCGCCCGACCCTCCCCCCGGGAGGGCGCATTGCGACGTTGCAAGTAACTCAACGTTCGGAACGTATCTGGCGACCATAAAGCACTGCAGCCCCG
>SLDH01000028.1 GCA_007125415.1 Roseovarius sp. | reverse complement strand
GCGGAGGAAGAAAAACAGTGGAGGAAAATCAAACAATGTCAGTGGATCTAGCAACGATCTATGCGGATCAGGTCAGCCTGGCTTCGCTTGTTCACAACATCGTCTATGCGTCCGGCACGGTGGGCGCGATCATGGTTGTCGTCGGGCTTCTGATGATCGATGCCGGGACCACCCGGCGCAAGAGCCTGTTCAATTCGACCATCGAGAAGGTGGTGGGCTTCTTTCTGGGCTTCACCACCTATTTCGTGATCGGTTTCGGTCTGTGGGCGGCGCAGTATTACGTCATGGAAGGCTTCACCATGACCGACAGCATCATGGACTGGTGGCTGGGCGGTGCGATGCTGAACGCCAATGCGACCTTCATCGATCCGGAGATCTTCCCCGATCTGAACACCTTCCAGATCTTCGTCTTCTTCCTGGCCTGCTTTGCCGGGATCATCAACGTCCTCTTCCACCTCGCCATCTCGGAACGGATCAAGGCATCGGCCTATTACTTCATGTCGATCGTCGCTGCAGTGGTCTCGTCGCTTCTGAGCTTCTACACCTGGGGCTCGGTGGGCCCGCTCACGAATGCAGGCTTCCATGATTTCTTCGGTGTGGGCTTTGTCTATATCTTCCCCGCCGCCATGGCGCTGGCCGTCGTGCCGATGCTGCGGGCAAGGCCGGGTGTCTTCGGGCCACATCCGAAGGTGCCGGGATACTATGCACCCAGCATAGGCCTCGGGGCCGTGGGGCTGATAACGATCTTTGCCGGGCTGCCCATGGTCATCTTCTCCTGTCTCTTCTTCTTCGATCCGGGCGCGATGGCGGTCAGCGTGACGATGGCAGATACCAGCGTGGGCCTTGCGCTCAACAACTACGCGATGTCCTGGGCCGGTGGTGCCGTGGGCGGCGCGATCATCGCCTATGCCACCGGCAGATATGCCTACCTGCTGCTCGGGCCGCTGGCGGGCTATGTCGCAGGGGCCTCGGGCTTTGACGTCTACCTGCCGTGGCAGATGTTCCTGGTGACGCTCGGTGCGCCGGTGGTGGCCTTCCTCGTCTATGAGTTCACCCTCAAGCGCGAAATCGACGAGCACAAGCTCTTCCCGCTCTTTCTCGGTGCGGGCAGCTATGGCCTGATCATGCTGGGCATCTTCAAGGCCGGCACGCCGCGCGGGGGCTATTTCGGCATCGAGGAAGGCGCCTATGCGTTCCAGCACGGCGAGATCGGCATCACCATGCAGGTGGTTGGTGTTGCCGCCTGTATCGCGGCAGGCTTCCTGACGGGCCTCGTCACGGCCCTGATCATGAAGTTCACCACCGGACTCGAGGTTGAGGAAGAGGTGACCGTTTCCGGCCTCGACAGCGTCTATTGGGGGGTTCAGACGGATGTCGCCACCCATGAAGAGGCAAGCCGCGGCTGAGAGCCGACAGAAAACCGAAGAGGCGGGCCACGCGCCCGCCTCTTCACTTATCCCAGAAACCTGCCGACGCGCCGGACAGAGTGACCCCCTTGAATCGCGCGGCATCTGCAGATACCTGCGCGGCCTGCGGCACACGGAACAGTCACTCGGACAACATCTGACAGCGCCACAGACAGCACACAGGGTCAGGCAGCATCTTCCTTGCGCAGATCCTCCAGTTCGCGCCGCAGGGCCGCGTAATCAGCGAGACCGAACGCCTTACCCAGTGTCAGCGCCCAGGCATCGTCGAGCCGCGCGCGGATCACAGGGCTGAGCAACGCCCGCCCTTGCCCCGCCAGGCCGGTGCTGACCTTGGTTGACTGCCCATCGGGCGGCAGGCCACAAAGCGGGTCTAGAATACGGCGCAGGTAATTGTCATCGAACTGATGCGCATGGGCCTTCATGAAGTCGAAACCTGCCTGCCGTGTCGCCAGCGCCACGCGTTCGGGCGGGTATCCCCCCATGAAGTCGGCCACGCGCTGCACGATGTCCGGCAGATCGGCCTTCATGTCCTCATAGGCCAGAAGCAGCACATCCGGATTGCGCCGCTGCCCCCACCAGGACTGCGCATGTTCCCAATAGGTGCAGCCGTCACTGCCATCGAGCGCATAATCGACAAAGGCTTCGAGCGATATGCTCCCCGGCTCGAAATGCCAGCCCTCGAGAAACCTGTAATAGGAGAGAAAGGCATCCACCGGGTCCCGCAGCACCACGATATAGCGGCCACCCTTGGGGATCTCGTCCCAGGCCAGATGGCTCTTGAAGGCATGGGGCCGCGCCTTCTGCGGCGCGTGAATATCGAGAGCGAGATCATGCGCAAGCTCGATCCAGGGCACGACCTCGGTGATCTCGCCGAAATCCATATCACCCCCGGTGCGCAGACCGTGCACGATCTGCTGCATCCAGGTGGTGCCGCATTTTGCATAGGGAGAGATGAAGATATCCGTGGGATGAGGGCGATAGGCAAGGCCTCTGGCATGGCCCTCATCGGTGCCGAAGGCCTGCATCCGCTGTTTCATCCCGGCAATGCTGGTGGGGCGCTTCATGCGTCGTCCTTTTCTGGCACGGGATCATGGCCCGAACGGCCCCATGGGTGGCATCGGGCGATGCGACGCATGGCCAGCCAGGTGCCGCGGATGGCGCCATGTCTTTCGAGCGCCTCGAGCGCATATTGACTGCAGGTCGGGTGATAGCGGCAATGAAAGCCCACCCATGGCGAGAAGATCAGCCGATAGGCTCGCACGGGCAAGGACACGATATAGGCCAACGGGCTCATCGGTGCAGCCTTTCCAGCGCCATCAGAAGATCATCACGCAGATCGGCATAGTCCCGCGCGGCTGTCGCCTCCCGCTTGCCGATCAGCACGTAATCCCAGCCCGGACGCGCCTGATCGGTCAGCACCTCCTGTGCCACCGCGCGCAAACGGCGCTTGGCGCGGTTGCGGGCCACGGCATTGCCGACCTTCTTCGAGCAGGTGAAGCCCACATGCACCGAAGGATCGGCATCGCGCCGGTCATGCGCCTGCACCAGCATCGACGGCACAACCTGCCGCCTGCCCCGCGCCGCGGCGAGGAATTGCCGCCGGTTGCGCATGCGTCTTATGCAAGGCGAAGCCGCCGGGGGTGTTCTCCCCGCGTGATCCTCGGGGGCCTCCGGCGGCGTCAATTTCATGGGCCTGTCGCGCTGGCGCTTAGGCGCTCAAAGATTTGCGGCCACGTGCGCGGCGCGCATTCAGGATCTTGCGCCCTGCCTTGGTGGCCATGCGCGCGCGAAACCCGTGACGACGCTTGCGCACGAGATTCGAGGGTTGAAAGGTGCGTTTCATCGCTTCGTCTCCGATTTCCTTGGGGGCCTTGCGTGAATCGCGGCCCTCCCGTCATGTATCAGGCCCCGGTCAATAGAAGGGAATGTTTCATAAGTCAAACACGGTCACCCTGAAATGCTGCAAAATCGATGGTCGTGTGGTTTCATGATGTTACAAATGCGCAGCCGAGGTGGTTTCTCGCCCCCCGGCGCATCACCCGCCATCACCCAAGCGTGAGGGCTGTAGCATTCGGCGGAACATGGGTGCATCTGGAGAGGAACAGAAATCAGACCGGAAAAGACCCAGATGGACAAAGCAGACCCCGCCCCCCGCTCACGCCTGTGGCGTCATGCGCCGCTGGCCGCGATCCTGATCGCCGCCATCGTGGGTTTTTTCACGCTGGGTGATTATCTCGGCTTCGAAACCCTGCGCGAGAACCGCGGCGCGCTGCTGGCGTTTCGGGATGCGCATTACCTTGCGCTGGTCGCGGTCTTCATCGGGGTCTATTTCACCATTGTCGCCTTCTCGCTGCCGGGTGCGGCGGTTTCTTCGGTGACGGGCGGGTTTCTCTTCGGGCTGGTCTTCGGCACGCTTTTCAATGTCATTGCCGCCACGCTGGGGGCCATGGCCATCTTTCTCGCCGCGCGCGCCGGGCTCGGCCGTGTGATGACCGCGAAATTGAACGCCTCGGAAGGCACATTGAAGAAGCTGCGCAACGGCTTGAAGGAAAACGAGATCAGCGTGCTCTTGCTGCTGCGCCTCGTGCCTGCCGTGCCGTTTTTCGTGGCCAATCTGCTCCCGGCGCTGGTGGGCGTGGGGTTCGTCAGATTCGCATGGACCACGGCGCTCGGCATCATTCCCGGCGCGCTCGTCTTCACCTGGGTCGGCGTGGGGCTGGGCGAAGTGTTCGACCGGGGCGACACCCCTGATCTGAGCCTTCTGTGGGAGCCGCAGATCATCGGACCCATTTTCGGGCTTGCCGCCCTTGCCGCCCTGCCCATGGCGCTCAAGGCGCTGCGCGGCAGGAAGGAGAGCTGAGCCATGGCCGATCTCAAGACGGATATTCTGGTCATCGGTGCCGGCTCGGGCGGGCTCTCCGTGGCCGCCGGTGCCGCTCAGATGGGCGCTTCGGTGATCCTTCTGGAAGGCCACAAGATGGGCGGCGATTGCCTCAATTACGGCTGCGTGCCCTCGAAGGCGCTGCTTGCCAGCGCCAAGGCGGCGCATGCGCAGAGCCATGCCGGAATCTATGGCGTGGCCGATGTGGAGCCGGTGGTGGATTTTGCCGCCGCCAAAGATCATGTGGCCGATGTCATCGCCCAGATCGCGCCGCATGACAGCGTGGAGCGGTTCGAGGGGCTGGGCGTGCGGGTGATCCGGGAATACGGGCGCTTTCTGTCGCCTGTGCAGGTGCAGGCGGGAGATGACATCATCACCGCACGGCGCATCGTCATCGCCACCGGCTCCAGCCCGCTGGTGCCCCCCGTTCCGGGGCTCGACAAGATCCCGTTCCTGACCAATGAGACAGTTTTCGACCTGCGCGAACGGCCCGGACACCTGCTGATCATCGGCGGCGGCCCCATCGGGCTGGAAATGGCCCAGGCGCATCGCCGTCTGGGCAGCGAGGTGACGGTGATCGAAGGAGAAAGGGTGCTCGCCAAGGACGACCCGGAACTCGCGGCCATCCTGCTGAAGTGCCTGCGCGACGAGGGGATCCGCATCGAGGAAGGCGCCATGGCCTCCGAGATTCGCGGCAAGGCGGGGGCGATCGAGGTTGAGGCCAGGGATGGCCGCGTCTTCGCGGGCACGCATCTGCTTGTGGCAGTCGGACGCAAGGCCAATACCGAGCGGCTCGATCTCAAGGCGGGTGGGATCCAGATGCGCAAGGGTGTCATCAAGGTGGATGCCGCGCTGAAGACGAGCAACGCGCGTGTCCATGCCATCGGTGACGTGTCGGGCGGGCAGCAATTCACCCATGTGGCAGGCTATCAGGCGGGCATCGTCATCCGGTCCGCCCTCTTCGGCCTGCCCGCAAGGCAACGGACCGATCACATCCCCTGGGCCACCTACACCGATCCGGAGCTTGCGCAGGTCGGGCTGACCGAGGCGCAGGCGCGAAAGGAGCACGGGATCAGGCTGGAGGTGGTGCGCCTCGACTATGCCCATAACGACCGCGCCATCGCCGAGCGCAGGACGACGGGCCTGATCAAGGTCATGGTCGCAGGCGGCCGCCCTGTCGGCGTCTCCATCCTGGGCCATCAGGCGGGGGAGTTGATCAATCTCTGGGCGCTGGTGCTTGCCAACCGGCTGAAGATGAAGCATGTGGCGAACATGGTCGCGCCCTACCCCACCATCGGTGAATTGAACAAGCGCGCCGCAGGTGCGTATTTCGCCCCACGCCTTTTCGAGAGCCCTTTGGTCAAATCCATGGTGGGCCTCGTTCAGCGCTGGCTGCCCTGAAATGGCGCGGGGGAAGACGGCATGAACACGCTTTCCGGCCGCTTTCTGATCCTGACGGCGATCTTCGTGATGCTGGCCGAAGTCCTGATCTTCGTACCATCGGTTGCGCGTTACCGCGTGGATTTTCTGATGTCGCGGCTGGAACGTGCGCAAATCGCCTCTCTCGTCCTTCTGGCCAATGAAGATATTGACAGCAGCCTCGAGGCGGAATTGCTCGATAATGCCGGCGTCTTCAATGTGGTGCTGCGCCGCGACGAGGCGCGCCAGCTTGTCCTGTCCTCTCCACTTCCACGGCCCATCGACCAGACCTTCGATCTGCGCAATGCCGGCCCGATGGAGCTTGTTCGCGATGCGCTGGCCTGCCTGATCGACAGCGAGGATCAGGTGATCCGGGTGATCGGGGAGCCTGCGCGCATGGGCGGGCTTCTGATCGAGATCACACTTGAAACCGGCGAGTTGCGCGCGTCCCTGCTCGATTACGGGCTGCGCATCCTGATCCTGTCGGCGGTGATCGCGCTGATCACGGCCGTTCTGCTCAACCTCGCGGTGCGGCAGGTTCTGGTAAAACCGATCAGGCGGGTCGTGGAGCACATGAAATCCTACGCCGCCGCGCCGGAGGATGCGCGCCTTGTGATCACGCCCTCCAGTGGTATCCGCGAGTTGCACGAGGCCGAGGAAACCCTGCAACGCCTGCAGACGCAACTGACCTCCGCCCTCAAACAGCGCGAACGTCTGGCGCAATTGGGCAGCGCCGTCGCCAAGGTGAGCCATGATCTGCGCAACATTCTCACAAGCGCCCAGCTTTTCACGGACCGGATCGAAATGAGCGAGGACCCGGCGGTGAAACGCATGGCCCCCAAGCTGGTCAACTCGATCACCCGCGCCGTACATCTGTGTGAAAGCACGCTCGCTTTCGGCAAGGCCGAAGAGCCGACACCGATGCTGACGCGCTTTCATCTGCAGGACATCGTGCAGGATGTGATCGACAGCGAGCGGCTGTCGGTGGGTGATTACGATCTCAGTTTTTCGGTCGATATACCGGCCAGCATGATGATCCGGGGCGATACGGAACAGATCTACCGCGTGCTTGCCAACCTCGTGCGCAATGCGAGGCAAGCCATCGTCGATACGGGCAAACCCGGTGAGATCGGTGTCTCTGCCAGCGAAAGCGATCGTGACTGGACGATCCGCGTCAGCGATACCGGCCCCGGCCTGCCCCCCAAGGCGAAGGCGCATCTCTTCGAACCCTTCGCGGGCGGTGCCACGCGGGGCGGCACCGGGCTTGGTCTCTCCATCGCGATGGAGCTTGTGCGCGGCCATGGGGGCGCGCTGACATTGGAGCGCAGTGATGAGAGGGGCACGTCCTTTCTCATCGTCCTGCCAAAGGGCGACGAATTGAGCCCCAGATAATTTCTGCCCGTCGCCCCTTGCCAAGCCCCGGCGCAACGGATAGATCGCTCGCCAGCGGACCGATAGCTCAGCTGGATAGAGTACTTGACTACGAATCAAGGGGTCGGGGGTTCGAATCCTCCTCGGTCCGCCAACCATATTTGTGTCAGATCGATCCTGATCGACAATGCTGAATTGCCACTGCGTCAGCGACGCAGGCACAGCACAGACATGTCCATTCTGGAAGCCGCCGAGCATTTACAGATCAGCGCAGCCGCAATCCGCGCCTTGAGAGATGCAGGCTATCTGGAGCAAATCCGCCGAAAGAACCCCGATACAAATCATCAACGCGCTCTCATTACCCTCAAAAGCGTCGAAAAATTTGAGTCACGTTTTGAGACCATCGGTCAGATTGCCACCCGCATCGGTGTGCGCCCGATGCATTTGGCAAAGCGGCTTGACGAAGATGGCATTGAGCCCGTGACCACAATGGGGCGGCTCGTCAGAGCCTATGAGCGGGATGTGGTCGGGTAGGGCAGGCGAATAGACTACGCGGCTTCAACTTGATTGAGTGAAGTCACGATGCGGATGATTTCCTTGGTCTGTTCTCTATCGAACACACCCGCAATGCCCATGTCGTCGAGATCAGTGAACGGGCTTTCATAGAAAGTGCTGGGGTCCACAAAGCCGCTTTCGGTCAGGCTATCGATCACCATATCGAGGAACTCGACCTGATCGGCGCTCAGCTGGTGGCGGCCCACAAAATCGCTGAACGCGGCCTTGGTCGCAGCTTTATCCAAGCCAGTGAGCGAGCGAAGGAAGCGGGCGATCCCGCCCTCGGCATCCAGTCCAGACAGAAACGCGTCATCGGCAACGCCCTGATCGATCAGAATGCGCCCGAGCTCGTCGAGATCCTGTTTTGTCAGCTGCTCAGCACGGCGCAGCTTGATCAGGGTGATGTGGTCGCTGTGCGCCTGAATGAATTGACGAACCTTCATCTTGAACCGCGCCTTGTCCACGCCACTGCCAATGGCAGGCATCTCGATTGTTGTGCT
>SLDH01000026.1 GCA_007125415.1 Roseovarius sp. | reverse complement strand
TCCACATTGACCATCTCCTGAAGCTGCTGCTGGCGATAGTCGCGCACGCGGATATATTCGCTCATCCCCGGCAGGCCTGCCTCACGGGTGACGCGCCCGCCGATCTCGCGCCCGGCCTCGGCCAGCATGACCTGGTAGCCGCGCTGGCCCAGCGCGCGGGCCGCCTCCAGCCCGGCGGGGCCGGCGCCCACGATCAGCACGCTTTCCTGCGCCTTTGCGGGGGCGATCTCTTCAGGGTTCCAGCCCTTGCGCCATTCCTCGCCCATGGTCGGGTTCTGGGTGCAACGCAGCGGGTTGCTGGTCTGATCGCTGGCGAAACAGATATTGCAGCCGATACATTCGCGGATTTCCCCCAGAGCCCCGCGCTCGATCTTCGAGGGCAGGTAGGGATCGGCGATGGAGGGGCGGGCGGCCCCGATGAGATCGGTCACGCCGCGCCTGATCTGGCTGACCATCGTGTCGGGCGAGGTGAAGCGCCCCACGGTCACCACGGGCTTGCTGGTCACCGATTTCACGAAATCCATGTAGGGCTCGAGCGACCCCTCCTTGACGAAGCGAGAACTGCCAAGCTCATAGGACCAGTCGGCGATGACGATATCCCACAGATCGGGCAATTCGGCCAGCAACTCGAACATCTCGCGCCGCTCGCCATGGATCGGCACGCCGTCCTCGCCGATCTCGTCATCGGCTGTAAAGCGCACGGCGACGGCGCAGCGGTCACCTACCGCATCCTTCATGTCCTCGATCACTTCCCGCACGAGACGGGTGCGGTTCTCGAGGCTGCCGCCATATTCATCACCACGGTTGTTCACCCGGGAGTTGAGGAAGCTATCCAGCAGAAAGGTGTGCGTGGCGTAGGCATAGACGATATCGAACCCCGCATCCCGCGCCCGCAGCGCGGCCTTGCGGTGCCAGCGGCGGAAGTTGCGGATATCGGTCTTGTCCATGGCGCGGGTCTGGTAGGGATAGCCGATGACGTTGGGCCGCGACTGCACATCCATCGGCACCTCACGGCTCACGAGGTTGCCCGTGTGATTGCCACCATACCAAAGCTCCGCCCCGGCAAGCGCGCCGTATTCATGCACCGCATCGGTCATCAGGCGATGCGCGCGGATGTCGCTCTCGTCCCAGAGGCTGGCCGAAGGATAGGGCAGGTCATCGGAACTGGGGTGGATGGAGTTGTATTCGGTGCAGACCACCCCCCAGCCGCCCTTGGCCTTGGTGCGGCGCATCTCCGCAAGGGTGCGGGGGCGCAAATTGCCCATCCCCGTGCAATGCGGCACCTGATAGAAACGGTTCTTTGCCGTCACCGGCCCGATCTTGAGGGGCTCGAAGAGGATGTCGTATCTTGGATCGCGTGTCATGATCTGCGCTCCGTCTCAGATTGGAAAGTTTTCCGAAAGGCTGACGAGCTCCCGCTCGAAGGGTACGGCCTCCGTGGGTGGCTCTCCCAGTTCGCGGGCGTATTGATGCCCCTCATAGACCGCCGCCGCGATGGTGCCGGGCGCATGCGCGTCGCCGATTACCTTCACGTTTTCCACACCGGCCTCCAGCAGTTCGTAATAGAGCGCATCATCCGGCAGACGCATGGTCGCCAGAAGCACCGTCCCTCTCAGCGTGCTGATCTCGTCGGTGTAGATGCAGGCCAGATCGGCCTCGCCCGCGCGGACTGCTGAAAGGTTCTGCGCGGTCCGCACCTTGATACCGGCCTTCATCATCCGTGTCTGCACGAAATGCTGTTCGAGGGTGTGATGGGTCCAGGTCGATACTTCGGTGGAGGCGGTCACATAGGTGACATCCACACCCTCCTGCACCAGCTTTTCGGCGATGACCCCGGCCATGTAGTAATGTTCGTCATCGAAGATGATGACAGGCCCCTCGGGCTTCAGCCCGCCGATGATGTCATCGGGAGTGAGCACCCCGCAGCTCCCGGCAATGGAGATGCCGTTCATGTTGGTCCGGCCCACACCATCGCGCCGCCAGTGCGAGCCGGTTGCCACCGCCACATGGTCAGGGGCCAGTTCCCTGACCATTTCGGTCGTCACGTGGCTTTCGAGGAAGGTTTCGACATTGGCCATCTGGCTGATCTGGTAGGTGCGGTAATCGGCCACGCGACCCCATTCGGCAAGTCCGGGCAACTGCCGCTCCTTGGTCACGCGCCCGCCGAGTTGCGACCCGGCCTCGGCGAGCGTCACGGCATAGCCGCGCTGGCCCAGGGCGCGCGCCGCTTCCAGCCCTGCAGGGCCAGCGCCCACGATCAGCACGCTCTCATCGGCTGTCTTCGGCGCGATCCGCTCGGGATGCCATCCCTTGCGCCATTCCTCGCCCTTCGTGGGGTTTTGAGTGCAGCGCATGGGCGTGAAGCTGTGATCTCCCGAAACACAGATATTGCAGCCGATACATTCGCGGATGTCTTCGATACGCCCTTCCTCGACCTTCCTGGGCAGGAACGGATCGGCGATGGAGGGGCGTGCCGCGCCGATGAAATCGAGCACGCCACCCTTGACGAGCGAGACCATGGCATCGGGGGAGGTATAGCGCCCGACGCCCACCACCGGCTTGGTCGTGACCCCTTTGACGAAGCGGATGAAATCTTCCTGAAAACCGGACTCCTTGAAGCGCGATGTGGCGCTGTCATGCTCCCAGGTGGCGATGTTCACATCCCACAGATCGGGAATCTCGGCCATCATCTCGATGAGATCGCGGCCCTCGCCACCCGCAGTGAAGCCGGGCTCGCCGATCATGTCATCCACGGCAAAACGCACCGCTACGCCGCAAGTGTCACCCACGGCGTCCTTGGTATCCTCGAGGATTTCCCGGAAAAGGCGCGCACGGTTCTCGAGACTGCCGCCATATTCGTCGGTCCGGTGATTGCGCTGGCGCGACAGGAAATGCGAGATTGTCGAAAGCTGGTGCCCGGCATAGACATAGACGATATCAAAGCCCGCCTTGCGCGCCCGCAACGCCGCCTCGCGGTGCCAGCGGCGAAGCTCGCGGATGTCCTGCTTGTCCATCGCGCGGGCCTGTTTGGGAGCGATCGACGAAATCGGCATATGCGAGGGCGCCAGTTGCACCATGCGTGAATAATCGTTGTTGCACATCTGCCCTGCATGATTGAGCTCGCAGCCCGCAAGGCTGCCGAATTCGTGAATGCCGTCGCACATGCGGGCCAGATAGGGAATGTCGCGATCATCCCAGAGACGCCCGCCGCACCAGGGCGAATGATCACCGCTGGGGTGGATTTCCACCTCTTCGGTGCAGATGACGGCCCAGCCGCCCTCGGCCTTGGTGCGGCGCATGGCAGCCATGGTCGACGGGTAGACCCGGCCCATGCCGTTGCAATGGGGCACCTGATAGAAGCGGTTGCGGGCGGTGACGGGGCCGATCTTTACGGGCTCGAACAAAATGTCGTAACGCGGGTCACGTGTCATCTGGCTACTTTCTTCGTCTGAGTTCAACTGGTGCGCTGGATATGACGGGGAAATGTCCCGGCGAGATAATCATGTATGCGTTCGCGGGCATCGGAGGGGGTAAACGTGCCGGGATACATCAGGATATTGAGGCAGAATCCGTCATAGAGTCCTTCGAGCGTGTCCGAAATCTCTTCGGCTGCAAGGCCCTCATATCCGCCATCCTTGATGATCTGATCGATCAACTCGGCGCTCATCTCCCAGCGTTCATTGTCTATTTCCGACATGATCTTGCGGTAGGCGGCGCGATACGCTGCCTCGCCGTAAAAGCCGAACCAGACCGTCAGCTTCCTGCGGTTGCAGATATCGGGGTGGAAATGCGCATCGACAATGCCGAGCAGCTTGTCCGTCGGCGTGAGCCTCTGATCCTTCAGGCCCTTGCGCCAGTGATTGCGATGTTCCTGACCCAGATAACGCAGGGTTTCCTGAAACAGCGTTTCCTTGTTCTGGAAATGAAAGTTCACGATCCCCATGGACAGCCCGGCAATGCCCGTCACCTTCTTCATCGTGGTGCCGGCGATGCCATAACGCGAGATCGACTCGATGGTCGCCTCGATCAGTTGCGCCCGCCGCATCTCGGGAGGGGCCGTACGGGGAGGCGATTTAGCCTCCCAACTGCTATGCGTATTGCTGATGACCATGATGTCTCGGGTGATGTTGCATCCTGGGCGGCCTCAGTTTCGCTCGAGAACGACGACGGCATCACTTTGCCAGTTGATCCAGACATCGCTGCCCATTTCGAACAGGCTGGCCCCTGGAACGAGGTTCTGCGATGAAACGGCGACATGCTTGTCCAGCCCGTCCATCTCGATCAGGTAATGGCTGCGCTCGCCCAGATAGGCCATGTTCTGGACCCGCCCCGAGGCCGCAAAGGCCGCGTCGGGTTTCTGCGCGCTCAGCACCAGCTTCTCGGGGCGGATGGCCACCTGAACCTTGTCACCCTTGTAGAAACCGGCCTTGTTGGACGGGTTGGCCGGCGCGGTGATCGGCCCGAGGCCCTGCGCCTCGATCTTGAGGGTCTCACCTGCCTCATCCGCGACCACGCCATCGAAGAAATTCATCGTCCCGATGAAGGAGGCGACCTTGCGGTTGACGGGCCGTTCGTAGAGGCCGATGGGCGTGTCGAGTTGCATGACCTCGCCATCGGCCATGACGGCGATGCGATCCGACAGGGTCATCGCCTCTTCCTGATCGTGAGTCACGAAGACGAATGTGATGCCCACCGTGCGTTGCAACTGACGCAACTCGAGCTGCATCTGCTCGCGCAACTGCTTGTCGAGCGCGCCCAGCGGCTCATCGAGCAGCAGCACCTTGGGCCGCAGGATAAGAGCACGCGCGAGCGCGATCCGCTGGCGCTGTCCGCCGGAGAGTTCATTGGCCTTGCGATTGCCATAGTCGGGCAGCGAGATGAGATTGAGCATTTCATCGACCATCTCGGTCACCTTCGCCTTGGGCAGTTTCCGCTTGCGCAGCCCATAGGCGATATTGTCGTGAACATTGAGATGCGGAAAGATCGCATAGCTTTGAAACACCATGTTGACGGGCCGATAGTGCGGCGGCACGTCAGACATCGGCTGGTTGTCGATGAAGATCTCGCCCTTTGTAGGGCTTTCGAACCCCGCGAGCATCCGCAGCAGGGTGGTCTTGCCACAGCCCGAGGCTCCGAGCAGCGAGAAGAACTCGCCATGGGCAATATCCATCGAGATGTTTTCGATCGCACAGAAGCTTCCGAAATATTTCTGCACGTTCTGGATTGAGATATAGCTGTCGTCACTCATGCGTCTGTTCCTGCTTTGGTCTTTGTCATGTCTGCGTCGCGGTTGATCCAAAGCCCCAGCAGGACAATGATGAACGATCCGATGATCACCAGCGACGACAGGGCGAGCACGGAGGGGAACTGCTGCGGGAAGCGCAACTGCCCCCAGATATACATGGGCAGCGTGGCATCCGTGCCTGTCAGGAAGAAGGCCATGATGAACTCGTCAAACGAGACGGTGAAGCACAAGAGCAGGCTTGCCACCACGCCGGGCAGTATCATCGGGAAGGTCACCCGCCAGAATGTCCACCATGCATTCTCTCCCAGATCCGCACTGGCCTCTTCGATGGCCGGATCAAACCCCTCGAAACGCGGCATCAGCACCGCGGTGGAGAAGGGAATACACAGGATCAGGTGTCCGAAGGCGACTGTGTAGAGCGAGAGTGGCACGCCCAGCAACTGCGCAAAGAGCACCAGCAGAGCCACGCCGAAGATGATCAGCGGCACCACCAGCGGCAGCATGATGAAGATGACGATGGGCTCCTTGCCGAAGAACCTGTAGCGCGTGATCGCCTTGGCCGCGAAGATGCCGAGAACCGTAGAGACGATCGACACTGCGACCCCCACCTTGACGCTGTTCATCAGTGCGGCCCAGACGGCGCTGCGGGCCATCAGGTCGTAATACCACTGAACGGTGAAGCCCTGCATGGGAAACCGTACATAGATCGAGTCGTTGAAGCTGAACAGCGGCAGAAACAGGATCGGCAGGTAAAGCACGATCAGAAAGATCAGCGCATAGACCTGCAAAGGCCTGTTGGGTCTGTTGATATAGGAGTCAGTACTCATGTGATCCGCTTTCTCACAAAGAAGGTGATCAGAATGAACGCGGCACAGATGGCGGCGATGGTGAGCATCAGCACGATGGCGAGTGCGGCGCCCATGGGCCAGTTGTTCGTCGGGCCGAATTGCATCTGGATCAGGTTGCCGATCATCATGCCATTAGGTCCACCCAGCAAGGCAGGGGTGATGTAATCGCCCGTTGTCGGAATGAAGATCAGGATTGACGCCGAGATCACACCGGGCAGCGAGAGAGGCAGGGTGATCCGGAAGAAACGCCGCATCGGCCCGTCACCGAGATCGGTGGCGGCCTCGAGCAGCGATTTGTCGATTTTCTCAAGCGAGACGTAAAGGGGAAGGATCGCGAAGGCAGCCCAGGCATGTGCAAGCGTGATGATCACCGCCGAGGGGCTGTAAAGAAGGAATTTGAGAGGTTCCTCGATCCATCCGACCCAGATGAGGCCCGAATTGATCACACCCTCGTAACCGAGCACGACCTTCCATGCGAAGACGCGCAGCAGGTAGCTGGTCCAGAAGGGCAGGGTCATGAGGACGATCCAGACCATCTTGTTGCGATGGACGTGAAACGCCACGTAATAGGCCATCGGATAGCACAGCAGAACGGTGAAAACCGTTGCCATCGTCGATATCCAGAGCGATCGCCACAACAGCGTGCCGTAAATCGGCCGCTCCATGATGTCGCGATAATTCTTGAGGGTGAATTCCCTGTTGAAATCGAACCCTACGGGCGTCCAGAAGCTGAGCACCACGAGGATCGCGAAGGGGATCAGGATGGCAAAGCCGAGAAACAGCAGCGCGGGCGACAGCACGGCATAGGCGCGGAAGGTTTCGGACTTGTGGATCTTGCGGGAAAACCAGTTGACCTGCGGGGGAGTCTGGGCGGCGGGCCTTGCTAGAGCGGACTGATCTGTCATGCGGTAAGTTCGGGCAAGCCCGATCCTTCTGATGGAGCAGCGCCCGACGTGTTAAAGGACGCATCATGGTGAAAGACATCCCTGCCTGAGCGCAAACCCAGGCAGGGTAAAGACAAAAGCCGGCTCAGAAGCCCGCCTTGATTTCGCTCCAGAGAGTGTTCATCCTTGTTTCCCACTCCTGGGTCTGAGGTGTCATCAATTTTCCTGCTTCCAGAACTTCCATGGGGTTCTTGCTCAATCCGATCTCCGTGAGTTCCTCTTCGGTGAAAGCATCGAAGGAGCGGGCGTTCGAATGCCCGTAATTGTAGCTGCCGATCAGAAACTCGCCCGTCTCGGTGCTCAGCATCGCGTTGATGATGTCATAGGCCCCGTCGAGATTGGGCGCGTCCTTGTGGATCATCATGCCGCACACCCAGGTCAGTGCGCCTTCCTTGGGCTGGGCGAACTTTACCGGATGGCCTTCGCTCCGGAGTGTGGCGGCCGAACTGTTCCAGGTCATCGCCGCGACCATCTCGCCCGAGGCCAGCGCCTGTTCGAGCGTCGTCATGTCATCGGTATAGGTGCGGATGAGGGGGCGCTGAGCCCGCAGGATCTCGGCGATCTTCTCGAAGGCCTCCGGCGTATCGAGTTCCTCGAAGGGTACGCCGGCATAGATCGCGGCGCACCACCACGCGCTGGCACCGGCGGCGATGCTCCCAAGCCGGCCCGCATAGCGCTCATCCCAGAGGATGCTCCAGGATTCCTCGCCGCCCTCGAGATCGACCAGATCGGTGCGATAGGTGATGGAGGTCTGCCCCCAGTCGAACGGTGCCATCCAGATCTTGCCATCATCGGCCGTGTTTCCCGGCTGGTCGATCAATTCCGGCATCAGGTCATCATACGCATCGAGACGCGACGGGTCGACAGGCTGGAAAAGCCCGGTATCCACCCAGCGGATCAGCGCCTGATTGCACGGGTGGGAGACATCAACGACAAAACCGCCACGCATTTTTGTCAGCGCCTCTTCGGACCCTCCGAAAACCGCGAAATTGGGCAGCGTGCCATGCTGGCTCTGAAAGGGCCCGAAAAGCTCGGGAATATCGTATCCGCCCCATGTGAAATATGTTGGCTGAACCTCGCTGGCCAGCGCCCTGCGCCCGGCCACCGGGACCGATACCATGCCGATCCCCGCCGCCATCAGCGAATTGGTGAAAGCCCGCCGGCTCATCTTGCCTTCGCGTAACGAGCCCAGTTGAT
>SLDH01000035.1 GCA_007125415.1 Roseovarius sp. | reverse complement strand
CGCGGCAATGCGCTTAAGCTCGTTGCTCACGTCGGCTTGTCCTTGGCCACGGTGTCGTCCGGCAGATCGTTCTCGGGCTCGCCATCTGCCTCGTCATAGGGGTCGACCTCATCCGTCACCGGCCCCTCTTTGGCCATTTCCGCATCAGCCTCATCCGCCGGCGTGTCCTCATCATCCTCGAACCACGCGCCTTCCGCGCGCAGCTTCGCCTCGCGCTTCTTCTCGACCCGCTTCACCAGAAAGATCGAAACTTCGTAAAGCCCGTAGACCACCGTGAAGAGAATAACCTGCGTGATCACATCCGGCGGCGTCACAAGTGCCGCAAGCAGCAGGATCCCCACCATGGCGTATTTGCGCACGCTGCGCAGGCCTACCGCACTCACCAGCCCCGCCTTGCCCATCAATGTCAGAAGTACCGGCAACTGGAAGCACAGCCCGAAAGCCATGATGAATTTCAACGTGATATCGAGTGATTCGTTGACCTTCCCGAAGAAGGTGATCCGCAGGCCCTCATCGGTCTGAGGCACCATCAGGCCAAAACTTTCCGGCACACCCGGCAAGGCAGTCTCGTCAGTCGAAGGGGCCACATCACCCACAGTAGTCGCCAGCAGGTTGGCAAAAATCGAACTGACATCCGCAAAACCGAGGAAGAACGCCATCGCCAAGGGCGTGACGATGAAATGCGCAAAGGCCGCGCCCAGCAGAAACATGACCGGAGACGCGATGACGAATGGTAAGAACGCCGCTTTTTCCGCACGGTAGAGCCCCGGTGCCACGAAACGCCATAGCTGATGCGCGATCACCGGGAACGCAAGGATGAAGCCGAACACCATCGAGATGCGGAACAGCGTGAAAAGGTATTCCTGCGGCGAGGTGTATTGCAGCGTGGGAGACGGATCGCCCAATTGCCGCAATGTCGATTCGATGGGGCCAAGCAGGAATTGCAGAATCGGTTCCGCAACGATGAAGACGAGAACGATGCCCACTACAAAGGCCATGATCGCGCGAATGAGGCGCGTGCGCAACTCGGCGAGATGCTCGATCAGAGGGGCCGAGCTTTCATCGATCTCGTCGCTCTGACTCATGCCTTGTCCTCTGTCGCTTTCGTAGCAGGATTCCCGGCAGCGGGCGCCTCGGCCGCTTTACCTTCAGCGGGCCGTTCCGCAGCATCCGCTTGCTCGCCGGTGGGCGGTGCGTCGCCTTCCCCCTGCGCCTGCGGCGTCGCCGCCTTCTTCGCTACCGCTTCAGCCCTTGTCCTGCCCTGATGCTCACCTGCAGTTCCGGACGTTGTCGCGCTGGTATTCTCGGCCGACTTCTGCCGCGCGGACGCAGCTTTAGGCTTGCCCGCATCCATCGTGGCCTTCGTGAAACTGTCTGTGGATTTCCTGACTTCATCCATCGCCGATTTCATCGGATTGGATGCCGCATTGAGCGTGCGCTTGACATCGGACACACCCGCGTCGTCTGCCGCGTCATTCATCGCCTTGCTGAATTCCCGCGCCATCCGCCGCGCCTTGCCCATGAAATTGCCCACGGTCCGGAACATACCGGGAAGGTCTTTCGGCCCCACAACGATCAGCGCCACGACGCCGATGACCATCAGCTCGGTCCAGCCAAGATCCAACATTTAGGTGGTCAAACCTTGTCTTTGTCCGATTCCGGCGTGACATCCTTTGCGGTGTCAGCCGTTTCGGTGCTCTCGGTCGCGTCGTCCAGTTCCTTGTTACCTTCGGCCACGCCCTTCTTGAACGAAGTGATCCCCTTCCCCACTTCGCCCATCAGCGAGGAAATCTTGCCGCGCCCGAAAAGCACGAGCACGACGATAGCGATAAGTAGAAGCCCCGGAAGGCCTATATTGTTCAGCATTGTGTCTCTCCCTTGGTCCGGATCAGCGCTTCCTGCCCCGGTTTTTCGCCCATATATCTAAGCGCTATGGTCGCGGGTTGAAAGGCGCAATACACCGCAAACGCCGTTTGAGCACGATTCTGGCCCGATTTCAGGTCTTGATCGGAAAAACGAAACATTTGTCACGCCGGATCATCAGCCACATGACCGTGCCCTTCGCGGGCAGGAAAACACCGGGAACCGTCGCGCGCAAGACCTTGTCATCATGTTCGGTGCGGAACTCGACAAGGCTTTCCGAACCCATGAAACGCGCCCGCGCAACTTCTCCGCGCACGGCAGTGCCCATTTCGATCGTGGGGTCCGGGCCGCGTCCTGCACGGTCGAAGTCGAGCTTCATGTGCTGCGGGCGAATGACGATCTCCACCTCGCTGCCATCCGGCACACCAGGCGTGAGAAACTGGCCAAAGGCGGTTTGCGTGAGTGCGCCATAGACCTTTCCCCGGATCACGTTGACATCACTGAAAAAGGCAACTGCATCACGATCGACGGGCGCGTTGAAGATGTTGTAGGGCGCGCCCTGCTGCACGATACGTCCATCGCGCATCAGAGCGATCTCGTCGGCCATGCGCATCGCTTCTTCCGGCTCATGCGTGACCAGCAGCACACCTGTCCCTTCCTCGCGCAGGATATCGAGTGTCTGGTCGCGGATGCCATCGCGCAACCGGTTGTCGAGGCCGGAAAAGGGCTCATCCATCAGCATGATCTTCGGACGCGGAGCGAGGGCACGGGCAAGAGCCACACGCTGCTGCTCGCCACCCGACAATTCATGCGGAAAGGCCGTCTCATAGCGTGCCAGCCCCACCCGCTCCAGCAACTCGGCGACACGTTTCCTCTTCACCGTCTTGTCGCCGCTGAGGCCGAAAGCCACGTTTTCCGCAACCCGAAGATGCGGGAAAAGGGCGAAATCCTGAAACATCAACCCGATCTGCCGCCGCTCGGGCGGTACCCGGAAGCTGGTATCGCAGAGCAGCGCACCATCCACCCAGATCTCGCCACTGTCCTGCATTTCCACACCGGCGATCATCCGAAGGGTGGTCGATTTGCCGCAACCCGAAGGGCCAAGCAGGCAGGTCACCTGCCCCGGAGCAACCCGCAGGGAGACATCCTGTACCACCGTCCGGCCTTCATATCGGCGGGTAAGGTTCCTGATTTCCAGACGTGGCGGATGTGTCAAGGAAGGCCCTTCAGAGTTTCCGATAAATTTCATCAGACATGTCCGCGCGACTTAGCAACCCACGGCCCCGCATGCAAGCAGCGACGCACAAAGGCTCTGACCGTCTCGAATGAGCGCGCAGGCTCAGACGCGCTGTGTCTGGAGCAATTGTCGATCCGGTTGAGGCAGCCAAAGTGCTTTTGCGCGCGATCAAGGACGAAGGGCCCCGCGCAACGTCGTGCCGCAGCACGTCGATGCGCTCCCGAGACGCCTCAACCTGATCGATGGACATTCTGATCCGCAGAGCGCATCCCTGCAAGAACGGCCGCAAACCCGGCAATAAGCACACAGACACAGATCGCCAGCAATTGTTCGTATTGATGCACCTGCGGCAGTAACGCCGACGCCCAGCCGTCTCGTGCGAAATAGGCCGCAGCCCCCAGAAGCGCCACGGCGAAACTGACCAGATAGGACCAGAGCGCCACCTTGCAGCCCATCACCAGCCCGACCACCAGCACAGGGGCGAGAAACATGCTGGCCGTCCCGCTGATGGCCACGGCATCAAACAGGCTCTGATTGCCCCACAGCGTAAGCCCTGCACCGCAGAGCATGAAAACCACCATCGCGCTGCGCCCGCCAGCGAGATTGCGCGGCGCGAGCCGCAGTTCCTCGACAACAAGACGCGCCGCAGAGGCAAGTGCCGAATCGAGCGTGCTCAGTGCGCTGATCAGAAGCGACACCAGCAGCGCCACATAAACCCATGCGGGAAACATCTGCGCCCATGTTTCCAGCAACTCACCTTCATAGGACGCCCCCTGCAGCGCCGCCTCGATGCCGAAGAAGCCAAAGGCGATGATGCAAAGGCTTGAAACCCAGAAAGCATGCAGAAAGGACCGGCGCGTTGTCTCCCGATCAGCGATGAAGCCACGATCCATCATAACCGGATCATGCGCCGGATACGAAAAGACCTGCAGGAAAGCCACCAGCAACAGCACCTGCCCATGCCAGGAACCCGCCGTTCCTTCGGCGCGCAGCACCGCGCCCAGATCAAACCCCGGTGCCGTGACGAGCGCGATCAGCGCAGCTGCGAACACCACAAGAAAGACGAGCATCTGCAGGACATCCGTGCGCAAGGAGGCAGTCAGCCCTCCCCAGGCGCTATAGGCAAGCCCCAGAGCGGCCACCAGAACGATGGCCCCCTCCTGCGCCAAACCGACCCCCGGCAAGGCAGCACCGAAGATCAATCCGACGACCAGCAGGTTTGCAAAGACCTCGGACAACAGGCGCAAGGCAATGACCAGATTGTAAGCCGCCACGCCCGGCGCACCGAAGCGCAAACGGAGCCATGCCTGAACCGATCCTGCCCCAGCCGCCCGCAGCCGTCCGACGATGAAGCCACCCGTCAGGAAGGATCCGTAATAGACAGCATAGGCCAAGACCCCCCAGATTCCGAAGAAATAGCCGAGGATCGCGGCGTTCATCAATGACCGGGCAAAGATCCAGGTGGTTACCTGGCTCAGCACCAGCACCCACAGGCCCGGCGCCCGGCCGGACGCGCTCATGCCGCCAAAGAAGCCCTCGACACTCGCCCGCCGTGGTGCCACGACAAGGTTGGCGAGGATCGCCAGCCCGAAAAGAGGAATAATTGCAATGGCTTACATCTTCAGGAGTCTCCACTTGGGTCATCCTGCGTTAGCGGCCCGCCTATGCCGTGGCCAGTACATTCCGGGCCTGCCACGGCAACGTGATGCTGTGTGATCCCTGCTCAGAGCGTGGCGTTCACCGCTCCACCATCGAGCAGAATGTTCTGCCCCACGATGAAGCCCGCATGCTGGCTGCACAGGAACGCACAGGCTGCGCCAAACTCCTCCGGCGTGCCGTAGCGCCCCGCCGGGATTGTGGCGCTACGCTGCGCCCTGGCCTCTTCCAGAGTGATCCCCTGCGCCTCGCTCACGCCGGTATCGAGAGCCACCGCGCGGTCCGTGGCATGGATCCCCGGCAGCAGGTTGTTGATCGTCACCCCCGATCCGGCCACCTGCCGCGACGTGCCCGCCACATAGCCGGTAAGCCCCGCGCGCGCCGAATTGCTCAGCCCGAGCACGGCAATGGGTGCCTTCACCGATTGCGACGTAATGTTGACAACCCGCCCCCAGCCCCGCGCCATCATGCCCGGCAGAAGGGCCTTCATCATCGCGATCGGAGCCAGCATGTTGGCATCAAGTGCAGCAATGAAATCCTCGCGCTCCCAATCGCTCCAGAGGCCGGGAGGCGGACCACCCGCATTATTGACCAGAATATCCACATCACCCGCAGCCTCCAGAAGGGCCGCGCGGCCTGCCTCCTGCGCCACATCCGCCGCAATGGCCGTGACACCGACACCATGCCGCCTGCGGATATCTTCCGCCGCCGCCTCGAGCGTCTCCGGGCCCCGCGCATTCATCACCAGATCACAGCCCGCCTCGGCCAGCGCCTGAGCACATCCAAGGCCCAGCCCCCTGCTCGACGCACAGATGAGTGCTTTCTTTCCCTCAATTCCAAGATCCATCCCGCTTCTCCTTCCGTTGGCATCCTGCTTGCGTGGCAGATGCGCACAAGCTGACCGGCGATGCCAGCAAATCAGCAAAGCGTTGACCATTTGCCGTCATAATCCTAGCCTACTGTCCAGCGGAGGGCGAGATCACTCCCCGCGTTCCGAGATCATCGCAGGTTCATGACACGCACGCGCAAACCTTCCCAAACCATTGCCGTCTACAAGGCAGAAGATTTGACCGTGGTGAACGGGGCCAATCTGGGCGACCCGATATCCTTTGCTGACGAACTCGCGCTCGACGACATGTATGAGCTTGACAAGGGCGCGCGAAGATTGCCGCTCAAGATCATGGCGAACGCCGGTGCGCGTTTCGCCATCGCCCCCGAGAGCACGCTGGGCGAGCCCGGTGCAGAACTCTATTTCGACGCCTGCCTCACGCTCATGTCCACCAATGGCCAGACGACAGAAATGCTCACCCTTGTGGAAGTGGATGACACAGGCATGGTCGCGGCGGTCTATGTGATGCCGCTGGTCGCGATGAAGCCGCGCCTCGCCTATTCTCTTGTCGGCATTGATCGTGATGTCGCGCAGCAGCGCTATGCGGAGATGGCTTGCGTCTCGTTCACGCGCGGCACGCGGATCACCATGGCCTCCGGCGCGCAAAGGCCGGTCGAAGACCTGCAGATCGGTGACAGGGTGCTCACCCGCGATGACGGTGCCCGGCAGCTGCGCTGGATCGGCCGATCCACCACCCGCGCCGTGGGAGAATTCTGTCCCATCCTGATTCGTGCCGGAACCCTCAACAATGCCAATGACCTGCTGGTCAGCCCCGACCACCGGCTCTTCATCTACCAACGTTCCGACACAATTGGCGCAGGCCGGGCCGAAATACTGGTGCGCGCGCGTCACCTTGTGAACGGAGACAGTGTCACCCGGCAGGAAGGTGGTTTTGTCGAATACGTCCAACTGCTGTTCGACACGCATCAGATCATTTACGCCGAAGGGATTGCAGCTGAAACGCTGCTTGTCGATACCCGCACACGCGCCGCCTTGCCCGATGGCATTGCCGAAAGGCTGGTCAGCGCGCCCGAAGCCCATGCGGGCCGGGCGCATCTTGACTTCGAAATTGACGAATCGCTGGTCCGCGATCTCGATGCCGCCACGCTGTTGCGTCGCGCCTCACTGCGCTGAGCGCGCTCGTATTGCACCGCCCCATGGCCCGCTCTATAGGAAGGCACATGTTGGACACCCCCTCAAATCGCCCTGACCTGCCGGCCGAGATTGCGCGCCGTCGGACCTTTGCGATCATCTCGCATCCCGATGCAGGCAAAACCACCCTGACCGAGAAGTTCCTGCTCTATGGTGGTGCGATCCAGATGGCCGGGCAGGTCCGGGCCAAGGGTGAGGCGCGGCGCACCCGGTCGGATTTCATGCAGATGGAGAAAGACCGGGGCATTTCCGTCTCCGCCTCGGCAATGTCATTCGATTTCAATGACCTGCGCTTCAATCTGGTCGACACGCCGGGCCATTCCGACTTCTCGGAAGATACCTACCGGACGCTCACCGCCGTGGACGCGGCGGTGATGGTCATCGACGGGGCAAAGGGCGTTGAAAGCCAGACCCGCAAGCTCTTCGAGGTGTGCCGCCTGCGCGACCTGCCGATCCTGACCTTCTGCAACAAGATGGATCGCGAAAGCCGCGATACATTCGAGATCATCGACGAGATTCAGGAAAACCTCGCAATCGATGTCACACCCGCAAGCTGGCCCATCGGCATGGGACGCGATTTTCTGGGCTGCTACGACCTGCTCCATGACCGGCTGGATCTGATGGACCGTGCCGACCGCAACAAGGTAGCCCAAAGCATCGAGATCAACGGGCTCGATGACCCGCAACTCGACCGTCACGTGCCCGCCACTCTCGCCGCCAAACTGCGTGAGGAGGTCGAAATGGCCCGTGAGCTGCTGCCCGCGCTTGATCCGAAATCGGTGCTCGAGGGTCACATGACGCCGATCTGGTTCGGATCCGCGATCAATTCCTTCGGTGTGCGCGAACTCATGCAGGGCATCGGGGAGTTTGGCCCCGAGCCACAACCCCAACGCGCCGAGCCACGTCAGATATCGCCTGACGAGCCCATGGTCGCCGGTTTCGTCTTCAAGGTGCAAGCCAACATGGATCCCAAACACCGGGACCGTGTCGCTTTTGTGCGCCTCGCCGCCGGCCATTTCAAACGCGGCATGAAACTCACGCATGTGCGCTCGAAGAAGCCGATGACCATCTCGGCACCGGTGCTCTTTCTCGCGTCCGACCGCGAACTGGCCGAAGAAGCCTGGGCGGGCGACATCATCGGCATCCCCAATCACGGCCAGTTGCGCATCGGTGACACCCTGACCGAGGGCGAAATGCTGCGCGCCACCGGCATCCCATCTTTCGCGCCCGAACTGCTGCAATCCGTGCGTGCAGGCGATCCGATGAAGGCCAAACATCTCGAAAAGGCGCTCATGCAATTCGCCGAGGAAGGGGCCGCCAAGGTCTTCAAGCCGGCCTTCGGATCCGGCTTCATCGTGGGCGTTGTGGGTGCCCTGCAATTCGAGGTGCTCGGCTCTCGCATCGAACTGGAATACGGGCTGCCGGTACGATTCGAGG
>SLDH01000402.1 GCA_007125415.1 Roseovarius sp. | reverse complement strand
GGGCACCCCGGGCCGCGCCTAAATGGGATTAGCCCCATTTGGCGCGACATGCTCTGCTCCGCGCCACTCTGATGAGTTCGACAACGTCATGACGGGTCGTAGACCATCTGAGGCTCTTCGAGGCTCACGGCATCCTGCTCTGCCAGGAATTTCTCGGCATCCAGTGCTGCCATGCAGCCCATGCCGGCGCTGGTCACGGCCTGACGATAGATGTGATCCGTAAGATCGCCTGCGGCGAAAAGCCCGGGGATCGAGGTGCGGGTGCTGCCCGGTTCGACCTTCACATAATCGCCATGATGCATCTCCACCTTGCCCTTCACCAGTTCATTGGCTGGCGCATGACCGATGGCGATGAACACGCCCTTGCAGGGGATCTCCTGTGTCGCGCCGGTCTGGCTGTGCTTCACACGCACGCCGGTGACACCCTTCGGATTATCCTCGCCCAGCACTTCGTCCAGTTCGTGAAACCAGAGCGGAACGATCTTGGGGTGCTTGAACAGACGGTCCTGCAGGATCTTCTCGGCGCGCAATTCGTCGCGGCGGTGGATCAATGTCACCTTCGAGGCAAAGTTCGTCAGGAACAGCGCCTCTTCGACAGCGGTATTGCCACCGCCCACCACCACGATCTCCTCACCACGGTAAAAGAACCCGTCACAAGTCGCGCAGGCGCTGACGCCGAAGCCCTTGTAGGCCTCCTCGCTCTCCAGCCCCAGCCACTTCGCTCGCGCGCCGGTGGCAAGGATCACTGCATCGGCGGTGTAGGTGGTGCCGCTGTCTCCCCTGGCCACGAACGGGCGTTTGCTCACATCCAGATCGGTGATGATGTCCCCCACGATCTCGCAGCCCATCGCCTTGGCATGGGCCTCCATCCGGATCATCAGATCGGGACCCTGCACTTCGGTGTCGCCGGGCCAGTTCTCCACCTCCGTGGTGGTGGTCAGTTGCCCGCCCGGCTCAATGCCCTGGACCAGAATTGGGTTCAGCATGGCGCGGGCCGCGTAAACCCCGGCGGTGTATCCCGCAGGGCCTGAGCCAATGATCAGCGCTTTGGTGTGGTGCGACAAGGCCATGGCGATTCCTCTCTGAGCGATGTTGTGCTGCCGCATATAGCGCTGCACCGAGGCGCTTGAAACCCCTTCAGCCTGCTTGCCGCCTGACGGCTACGCGGCGGCGTTGAAATGATCTTGCGCCTTGACGAAATATAATTGCGCTTCATGGGCTTTGCTTATAACTATTGCGAAAAATGAGGGATTTCGATGTCCGCCACCCGCCTTGACGAGATTGACCGCAAGATTCTGGCCGAACTACAGGCCGATGGCCGAATGACCAATGTGGAATTGGCCAAGCGTGTCGGGATATCCGCACCACCCTGCCTGCGACGTGTCCGCACATTGGAGGAGGCAGGGTTCATCCGTGGCTACCATGCGGATGTGAATCCGCGCGAATTGGGCTTTGAGGTTCAGGTCTTTGCGATGGTCGGGCTGCAAAGCCAGGCCGAGGCTGATCTATCGGCCTTCGAGGCGCGCTGCCGGGCATGGCCGCTTGTGCGCGAGTGTCATATGCTCAACGGAGAGGTGGATTTCATCCTGAAATGTGTGGCCCCGGACCTCTCGACCTTTCAGAGCTTCCTGACCGAAGAGCTCACCGCTGCCGAGAATGTGGTGAGCGTGAAGACCTCGCTCGTGATCCGGGGCGCCAAGGATGAGCCGGGTGTGCCCTTCGAGGTTCTCGAGGCGCGGCTGGCGCGCACTGCCTGATCTGCAGTGCGGGTGACGGCTCACGCGACCTCGAGCCCTTCCGGTGAAACAAGCGGCAACCGTCGATAGGTCATCTCGCCAAAATCTTCCGGTTGGTTGATATGCGCAAAGAGCGACAGGAAGAGCGACAGCATGTTCTGTCCCATATTGCGCTCGAAGCCTGTGCCGGGGTGAAAGCTCTCCATTTCCAGCCCGTTGATCAATATGGTGGAATGCTTGCGCAGCGCGATATGCCGCACCATGACCGGGCGTTGCGGTGTGATGTCGCTCACGTTGACGCCATCGGAAAGGTTGCGCACCGGTACAAGAGTATCGGCATCGCCATGGCTCCGCGTCTTTTTCAGGATACGTGCCCCCGGCCCCACCATCAGATCACGCTCGGGCCGGGTGAACCCGAAACTGTCTGCCATGATCCGGGTCATGCGGATATCATGGGCCGAGCGCGCGGCCGCCTCGGGTACCAGCCGCATGGCCCCGATCCATTGCACGGGTTGTGCTCCGTGCTCTCGGGTGATCAGCTTCATGCCCGGCTCCAGATCCTCCACCGCGACCGGGCCGCGCGTGGTCGTGACAATGCTGCCATGGGCAAAGGCGGAAAAAGCCGCCTCGAAGGCGGGGATAGCGGGGCCGATGTGATCGGTCTGCCTGATCTCACCATCCGAACGCTGGTGAAGCGTCTCGAATTTGCGCATGACAAGTGGCGCGCGCCCCGTGCGCGCGCCCGTCATGGTTTCCGACTTGGAGGGAGCGGAATGGAGTTTGCGGAATGCGTTCAGATTCACGAGGTTCGAGGAACCGGTCATGTGCGTCACCTTAATTCGGAACGTCACATCTGCGTCGGCCCCCACCGACAACGACAGAAGGACAAAACTTCAGTCGAAGCAATCTGATGACATGAAAAGTGTTTTGTGTCAAGTGGTTGGGCTTATCGTTACCGCTTGGATACCAATCACGAAGAGCGGTGAGGATTGTCTTCAAATGCTGGACGATCTTGCCACAATTGCCTGACAGCCAGGACGAAACACCCAGAGCGTGATTCGCACGCCGACACGGCCGGCAATATGCAAGAAGGGCCGCCCGATCTGGACGACCCTTCATGACATTCAATGCCACCGGAACCGGTGATCCGATCACCTGCATGGCCCGAACGCTGACCGAAGCCGCGTCACTCCTGCACCCTGCCGTGGCTCAGGCCGTCCGGCGCACCCGCGCATCGAGCCCGAACCGCCGCAGCGGCTTGCGATAGCCACGCTGAAAGGGGAGCACGGTGGCCTCATTCCTGCTGGCCTCGATGACCGATTCCATCCAACGCTTCTTCATCATACTATCCTCGTACTAACGGCCCGGCGGGCATCTGATTGTTCTGAGCTCAGCATGACGTGATTTTCTGACCAGAGTTTGGCATCAAGGGATGAACCCGAGATTTTTTGCCATGCGATGGGCGGCAATTTGGGCAGAGGGGGCGCGAAACCCCAAGCACCTGAAAAAAAGTGATAATCAAGACCCCGAGCGGTTCAATCGTGGTGGGATTGGAGGATTGTTTCGGAAGATTGCGGCAAGCGGATGGCGCGCATTGCCTTGTGGCAGCCTCAAAGGCGGATCGCCGAGATCAGCCGCCCGTAATCGGCTTCGGCGCGGTGCGTGGCGCGGCGATAGGAGAAAAAGCGCGCAGGATCGGCATAGGTACAATGGCGCGTCCATTCGGCATGGCCCACCCCCGCCGAGCGCAGCGCATGAAGTCCGAAGCCCGGCAGATCGAAATGATAGCGCCCCGCATCCCCTTCGGCAAAGAAGCGCGCATGATCAGGATCCCGATCAAGAAATTCGTCCACGAGTTCCGGCCCGACCTCATAATTGGATTGCGAGATCGATGGCCCGATGACGGCCACGATTTCCCGCCGCCGCGCGCCGAGACGCTCCATCGCCTCTACTGTCGCTTCCAGCACCCCGTCGCGCGCGCCGCGCCAGCCGGCATGCGCGGCCCCGACGACACCGGCGCGCGCATCGGCGAAAAGCACCGGCTGGCAATCCGCCGTCAGCACCGCCAGCGCGACCCCCGGCGTGGCCGTGACCATGGCATCCGCCCGGGGCCGTATCTCGGGCGGCTCTGTCAGCATCACCACATCGGGGGAGTGGACCTGATGCACCGTCACCAGATGGTCCGGCGTCACTTGCATCGCCTCAGCCGCGCGCGCGCGGTTGATTGCCACGACTTCCGATTGATCCGATGATCCTTGCCCGCAGTTCAGTCCGGTGAAAACCCCCGAGGAGGCTCCGCCCTTGCGGGTAAAGAACCCGTGACGAAAGGGGGAAAGGCTGTCAGAGGTGAGGATTTCGAGTGTCATTTCTCCAGTCCCGGCGGTGGCTCTCCCGAGACGGGATAAAGGCCCAGCACCTTGAACAGCGTCCCCATTTCCTCGGGATGCGTCAAGCGCCGATGTGCCGCGACATGCGCGGTGAGGGCGTCGCCGCTCAAGTCACGGGCCAGCGCCTGCGCGCGCCCGGTGATGCCCAACCGTTCGAGAAAGGTGCCTTGCGTTGTGAGCCGCGTATGGGCCGCGGCGCTCGCCCGCGCGATTGCCTCGAAATCCACATGCGCGGTCAGATCCGCCTCTCCGGGTGTGTCCAGCGGGTCAACCGGAGCGTGTCCACGCAGCGCCTGAAACGTGTCACCCTGCGCGCGCCAGTCGCCGTAATCAAAAATCAGGGCCGCGCCGCCATGACGGGTGATTCGCCTGCCCAGGACCTCGGCTATCATTGCGGCCACCGGGCTGATTTCCACGATATCGCCTTCCGTGGTGTCTTGGGTCCGATGGGCGAGCAGTGGCATCGGCTTGGGTTCGCTCAGTCCGAAGGTCAGCACCCCGTTGCGCAGGCCCACCATGCGTTCGCGCCAGCCATCGCCGGCACGCTGCATCTGGCGGATCGGCAGGGCATCGAAAAACTCGTTCGCCACCAGGAGAAGCGGTGCCTCGGGCAGGGTCTCGATACTGTCATGCCATGTCACCTCATGGCCCTTCAGCGCGGCCTTCTGTGCTTTGCGCAAGGGGCGGGAAGCCTCGACCAGATGAATGTCGATCGCTTCATGAAACGCCGGCACGCCCCGTGTGGCGCGCAGCATGTCGGCCATCAGCGTGCCGCGTCCTGGTCCAAGCTCGGCCAGCACCGAGCGCGGCGCGCCCTGGGTCAGCCAGACCTGCGCAAGGCAGAGCCCCAGCAGTTCACCGAACATCTGGCTGATCTCGGGTGCGGTGATGAAATCACCTGCTGCACCAAGAGGGTCGCGTGTGGTGTAATAGCCATGCTCGGGATGCATGAGACACAGGCCCATATATTCGGCCAGGGTCATCGGGCCATTCGCCTCGATCCGTCGGATCAGGTCGGCCGCAAGGCTCATGCCCCGCGCCGCGCCCGCAGCAAGAAGAAGAGCCCCAGCGCGATCATCGGCAGAGAGAGGATCTGGCCCATGGTCAGCCCCCAGTCGCCGATCTGCCAGGCATAGCCCAGCGGATTGCCCGGTGCCTGGAACTGTGCGTCGGGCTGGCGGAAAAGCTCGACGACGCAGCGCGCAAGCCCGTAGCCAATAAGGAAGACTCCCATGATCGCGCCGGGCGTTTTGAGCCAGCCAAGCCGGTAAACCAGCAGCAGCAGCAGGATCATCAGCAGGAGCCCTTCAAGCCCCGCTTGATAGAGTTGCGAAGGGTGCCGCGCAGCTTCCGTGCCGGTATAGAACCACTCCCCTGCAACCTCACAGCCCTGCAGGGACGGCGAATGGCACATGCTGGGGAATTTCACACCCCAAGGCATCTCGGTGGGCCGGCCCCAAAGCTCGGCATTGATGAAATTGGCAAGCCGCCCCAGCATCAGCCCCGGCGGCACCGCCATGGCCAAGGCATCCCCGAGGGACAGCCGCGCGATGCCCTGGCGCGCGGCGAAAATCCAGGCGGCGATGATCACACCCAGAAGCCCGCCATGAAACGCCATGCCCCCATCCCAGATACGCAGGATCGCAGCGGGGTTGTGCATGTAGTAGCCCGGATTGTAGAACAGCACGAAGCCCAGTCGGCCGCCGACAATGATGCCGATGATGATCCAGGTGAGCAGATCCTCGACCTGCTTTTCTGTCATCGGGGCAGTGCTGTCGGGCCAGAGCGCGGGGCGGCGCACCGCAGCCACGACCAGCCGCCAGCCGATGATGATCCCGACGATATAGGCCAGCGCATACCAGCGCAGCGCGAATTCCATCCCGAAGAGGCTGATGGAGAATATCTCGGGCGAGATTTCCGGGAAGGGGATCGTGGCCAGCATACCGCACCTCATGCCGTGCCGCTGCGGCGAAAGTCAACCTTGAGCACGCGGCGCTCTGGCCCCATATAAGGCAGGACAGCAGGAACGGAGCAAGACCATGCAGAGCCGCAACAAGGTGCTGGACGATATTTCCCAGCTCATGACGAATGCCATGGGCGTGGCCCAGGGCGCCAAGACCGAGGCCGAGACAGCCATGTCCTCGATGATCGACCGCTGGCTGGCGGAGCGCGACTTTGTCACGCGCGAGGAGTTCGACGCGGTGCGCGCCATGGCGCAGAAGGCCCGCGAGGAAAACGAAGCGCTGAAAGCGCGGCTCGACGCGCTGGAAAAAGACACCTGAGCGGCACCGGCGTGCGCGTCAGGCTTTTTCGGCGGCGCGCTGTGCGGCCTCGTGATAGGCGGCGTAACTCTGTTGCGTCATGATGTGATCGGCGATGTATTTCGCATCATGCCAGACACCCCAGATGAAGGATGACCCCCTGCGCGATTGCCAGGGCAGACCAAGGAAATAGATACCACGTTCCGGCGAAACACCGCGCGCGTGGAGGGGTTTGCCATCGGGGTGGAACGCATCCACCCGGAGCCAGCCGTAATCGAGCGCAAATCCGGTGGCCCAGATGATCGAGGTGATGCCGGCCTCTGCGAGGTCCAGCTCAAGAACGGGATTTTTCAGGCAGTCAGGGTCAGGCGGGATCACGCGCGCCTCCGGCTCTTCGGGAAGGTCGAGCCCGTTGCGTGCGGCGTAGTCATCCGCCGCATCGAGAAGCGCAAGGTAATCGGCATCGCCCTGTGCCACGACCTCTGCAAGCGTGTCGGCAAAGCGCAGCTTGCCATCCGCGAAGCCTTCCGTGCGGCCGACCAGCGTCATGCCCTCTGCCGCGAGTTTACGGAAATCCACTGTCGTGCCACCATGCGCGCCGCTGACGGCGATTGTCACATGCTCGGTTCCCGGCGCGGGTGCGGGCATGTCCCACAGGCCGAGTACGCCCAGCCACCACACGAAATCCCGCCCCCGGTAGCGGCGCGGCGGGCGCCCATGCGGCCCCATGGACAAGGTCACATCGCGGCCTGCGCGCATCAGCTCCTCGGCGATCTGCGCACCGGACGATCCGGCACCCACCACCAGCACCCCTCCCTCGGGCAACTGATCCGGATTGCGATAGCCGGTCGAATGGATCTGCAGAAGGCCCGCCTCGGCCGGCACGATCTCGGGGATCACGGGGCGCTGAAACGGGCCGGTGGCGGCAATGACATTGCGCGCCTCGATGACACCCTTGGATGTCTTCACGCAAAAGCCGGCCCGGCCGTCAAGCCGTGTGACTTCCTCCACCTCCACGCCGCAGCGGACCGGCGCATCGATCTTCTTGGCAAATTCTTCGAAATAGCGTGCGACGCGTTCCTTGGCGGGGAAGGCCTCGGGGTCACAATCAGAGAATTCCATGGTCGGAAAGCGGTCGTGCCAGGCGGGGCCATTGGCCACCAGCGCATCCCATCGCGCCGTGCGCCAGCGCTCGGCGATACGGTCACGTTCGAGCACCACATGCGATACGCCCGCCTTTCCCAGATGCTCGCTGGCCGCCAGCCCCGCCTGGCCGCCACCCACGATCACCGTATCCACCCTCTCGACCGTCATCCGCTCTCTCCCGTCACGTCATTTTCACTGCGATCCTATCCAAGCCGGTACCGGGCCGAAAATACGAATTGACTAAGCCTTGCTTTGCTTTTCCATGAGGGGTGATCTGATGAGCAGGTATTGGCGTTGATCTGGAATGATCCACAAGTAATTGGGGTCACCCACAACAAATGGCTTTACAGCGTTCGGAAAAGGCCCCACCATATCTGGTAGAGGCGATGGGAGCAGCCCCCGCTTCTAGAGCAGGCACCTAGCGTTTGGGCGCAGCCCGCGACCCGGCGCTAAACCCCGAAGAGGTGGCGCAATGGCATTATCCGAGCAGTTCTATCAGGAAGACCTTCACCCGATCGACATCGTCGAGCATCTGGCCGCACATCACGACTGGGAATTCGACCGGATCGGCGATGACCAGATCGCCATGGCCGTCGAAGGCCAGTGGCGGACCTATTCCATAACGCTCGCCTGGTCGGGTTATGACGAAACCCTGCGCATGGTCTGCACCTTCGACATGGAGCCGCCCGAAGAACGTCTGCCGCAGCTTTATCAATTGTTGAATGATGTGAACGATCAATGCTGGTCGGGGGCCTTCACCT